>JAEUJR010001189.1 GCA_016793585.1 Archangium sp. | reverse complement strand
CCGTCGACGATCTCCTGCTGGAGGAACTCGTAGACGCTCTTGTCTCGCACGAGGTTGGCGAGCTCTTTGAGCACCGCGAGCGGGTGCAGGCTGTCGTGATCGGTCGACTGCGCGGCGTTGAAGAGCGCGGTCTTGATCTCGCGCGCCGAGGCGCCGCTGCGGCCTTCGTAGTTTGGCCACGCGTCTGACTCTTCGTAGAGCGCGGGGAGCAGCTTCTTGAGCTCCTTCTGCTGCTGGAGCGTGAGGCGGTCAGGGCCTTCGCCGTCCTGAAAGAGGCGCAGCTTCTCGACGGGCGTGAGGCGCTCGATGAGGGCGCGCGACTCCTGGGGATAACGATCGGCGAGCGGCTTCTTGAGGCGCGTGAGCGTGGCCCACATGGCGGCGACGGAGGTGGCGTGCGGCGCGACGTGACGGCCGACGGTGCGCACGTTCACCTGCGCGTCGTAGATCTCGCGCTCCACCTTCCAACGGCGCAGGTACGGCACGCGCACGAGCTCGATGCGGCCCTTGAAGCTGGCGAAGTCGGGCAGCTCCTTGAAGGCAGCGAGGTGCTTCTCGTTCGACGAGGCGATCAGCACTTCGTCGAGCTGCAGCGTGAAGTGCTCGAGGGGAACTTCGCCCGTCTCGCAGAAGCCGAGCAGGTACTTGAACGCCTCCAACGGGCGCTTCAGCAGGTCGGCGTACTCGATGAGGCCGCGGTTCGCGTTCACGAGCGCGCCGTGGGGCTCGAACAGAATCGTGCTGTGGAGCGACGGCGGCAGGTTCGCCTGCGTGCGATCGGCGGTGACCTGGTTGTACGAGGCGTCGACGCTCATCTGCGGCTCGATCGACGCGATGCCGGCGAGGTAGCGGCGCGAGTAATAGAAGCGCTCGACCTGCACGTGGCGCAGCACCTTCAGGTAGTCGCCGCCATACGAGGCGAGCAGCGCGTCGAAGATCTTCTTCGACTTGTGCGAGAGCTGCCCCTCGAGGAGCACGCTGGGCACGATCACGTCGCTCTTCGGCCCAAGCGCGGCCTGGATGAGGGCCTTGCGCTCCTTGAGCGGAATGAGGAGCAGCGGGTGCTCACGCAGCGGGTTGGTGATGCGCACCTCGATCTCTTCGGCCTCGAGGTGGGCGAAGCTCAGGAGACTTCCAGTCGCGCCGCCGCCCTTCTCGCCTCCGAAGCCGATGGAGCCCTTCACCAGCTTCTCGGTCGGGAAGATCCAGTTGAACGTGTACTGCGCGCCCTGCGGGGTGGCCGAGTAAAGCTCGAGGCCGCGCTTGAGTGACTCGACGAGTGACGACTTGGCGGAGCCGTTCGGCCCGTGCAGGAGGATCAGCTTGTTGATCTGCGCCGCGCGCACGAAGTTGCCGAGCAGGCGGTAGATCGCGTTCTGCACCTCTTCCTGGCCAGCGACGCGCACGTCGGGCTCTTCGGGCGTGGGGTCGAAGATCTTGAAGCGGCGGATCTCGCCGGTCGGGTGCGGCACCTGCTGCGCGCCGAAGTGATCGATCGTGTCGACCAGGTACTGCGCGGCGTTTCGCAGCTGCTGCTGCGGCGCACTCAGGAAGAGCTGCGTGTATTCCTCGAAGGTGAGGATCGAGCGATTCTTGACGAAGTCACTCGAGACGGCGGTCCCGATGTCGTGCAGCTGGCGGCGAGCGTCCACCGCGCGAGTGTATGGCCTTCGAGGTGAAGGGCAA
>JAEUJR010000676.1 GCA_016793585.1 Archangium sp. | reverse complement strand
TGTGGACCATGACAAAGACCTCAGCTGTGCACGTGGGTGTGCGCTCCGGCCAGAAGCGGCGGCGGAGGATGCTCAGGTGTGCACAAGAGATCAACAGACCTGTCAACGCGAGGTGTCACTGAGCGGAGACAGGAACTTGGTTGCCAGCCCTGCCGCGGACTTGTGAGCAGATGGGACCCTGTGTAGACGATGGGCCCACTGCGGGCCGTGCAGTTGAGGAATGCCGTGCGCTCCTCATTTGGGAGAACCGAACCATGAAGATGTCTGCTGCCGTCGTTCGAGCGCTCGTGCTCGGAAGTGTCGTTGGGCTGGTCGCTGCCTTCACGCCGGCCTGTGGCCCGGTGCGCAGGCCAGTTACCTGCAACGCGTCCAACTGTCCCGGGTGCTGCGACGAGAACGCGCAGTGTTTCACGGGGCTCGCTGACGTCGCCTGCGGCAGCAACGGCGCCAGCTGCACGGCGTGCAGCAGCGGCCAGACCTGCCAGTCGGCGGGCACCGACGGCGGCACCGGTGGTCGTTGCTTGAGCGGCTCGGGCACGGGCGGCGGCTCGGCGACGGGTGGCGGCATGGCTTCGACGGGCGGCGGCTCGACGGCGGGTGGCGCGGCCGGCGGTACGGGTGGCGGCGCGGCCATGTGCAACGCGCAGAACTGCCCCAACGGCTGCTGCACCGCGAACGGCACCTGCCAGATGACGCCGACGACGGCCAAGTGCGGCACCGGCGGCGCGGCCTGCATGGCCTGCCCGAGCCGTCAGACGTGCGTGTCGGGCGCCTGCGCGCCCTGCGCTGGCTGCGTCGACCTCGCGACCGGCCGCTGCGAGACGGGCACCACCGACATGCTGTGCGGCAAGAGCGGCGACTTCTGCGCGAACTGCGGCGTCTCGAACGGCACCTGCACCAACCAGATCTGCACGGGCAGCATGTCGGGCTGCAACCCGACGAACTGCGCGACGGGCTGCTGCGACCAGGGCTCGGGCAACTGCATTCAGCCGGCGGCGCAGAACGGCCAGCAGTGTGGCCAGGGCACGCCCGCGGCGCTCTGCATTCAGTGCGCGTCGGGCCAGTGCGACAACGACGGCGGCGTCTGCATCGGCGGCAGCTCGGGTGGTGGCGCTGGCGGCGGACTGGGTGGCGGCTTCCCCGGCCTCGACGGTGGTGGCGGCATTCCCGGCCTGTGCGACGCGACGATGCCGTGCGCGGCGAACGAGTGCTGCTCGAGCCTCGGTCTCTGCGTGCCGGTCGGCCCGGCGCTCGGCGGCCTCGCGAACTTCTGCGGCCTCAACGGCGGCACCTGCGCGGTCTGCTTCGCGCGCGGCTGCAACGCCTCGACGGGCATGTGCCAGTAACGGCGCGGTGAGCTGACGCAGGCTCTTGGGCGGTGGGGGCCTCGGCTTCCACCGCCCGTTTCGTTTTTCACGGCCATTCCCGAGCGCGTCGACTGAATGACGCCCGCGACGAGACAGCGCGGCGTGGAGTGTGGCAAGCGCACGGCATGCTCCGCACCGTCCCCGCGTTGATCCTCGGTCTGCTGCTCGGCGTCGTCACGGCTTCGGCCTGTGGCCCCTCTCGCACGTGCTCCGCGGTGACGTGCACGGGGTGCTGTGACACCTCGGGAGAGTGCCGCTCGGGCTTCGACAACTCCGCGTGCGGTACGAAGGGCGCGTCGTGCAGCACCTGCGGGCTCGGCTCGACGTGCCTGTCGGGCGCGTGCTCGCTCAACAACTCCGGGGCCGGGTCGGCGACGGGAGGTGGCTTCTCTGGCACGGGCGGGGGCTTCGTGACGGCGGGCGGAGCGGCAGGTGGCGCGGCGGGTGGCGTGCGCGCGGGCGGGGCGGGTGGCGGTGGCTCGGTGAGCGCGTGCAACTCGACGAACTGCCCGGGCTGCTGCGACACGAGCGGCCAGTGCTTCACGGGGCAGGTGAACATCGCGTGCGGCACCAACGGCGCGAGCTGCGTCGCCTGCGGAGTCGGGCAGCAGTGCACGCCGCTCGCGGTGGGAGGCCGGTGCCTTGGCAACCCGACCGGCGGTGGGAGTGCGACGGGTGGCGGGAGCGCCGGCGGCTGCAGCGCGAGCACCTGCGCGGGCTGCTGTCGCGCGAACGGCCAGTGTCAGACGACGCCGACGACCGCGCAGTGCGGCGCGAACGGCGCGGCCTGCACGGCGTGCCCGGCGACCCAGACGTGCCAGGCGGGCGCGTGCGCTGCCTGCCCGGGCTGCATCGACCTCTCGACGGGCACCTGCGCCAACGGCACCAGCGCGTCAGCGTGTGGCTCGGGCGGCGCCATCTGCTCTGCGTGCTCGGGCACCACGCCGTTCTGCTCGAACCTGCGCTGCACGGCCTCGCCGCCACCGGCGTGCTCGGCGGCGAACTGCGCGGGCTGCTGCGACTCGATGACGGGCCAGTGCATTCCGCGCTCGGCGCAGTCGGCGGCGCAGTGTGGGCAGGGCAGCAACGGAGCGGCGTGTGTCTCGTGCCCTTCCAGCTGCGACACCTCGCTCGGCGAGTGCGCGGGTGGGCTTCCGGGGCTCGATGGTGGTCTGCCCGGGCTCGACGGCGGCCTCGGCACCGTCTGCGCGTCGGGAGCGCAGTGCGCGCCGGGCGAGTGCTGCTACCTGCTCTTCGGCCTCGGCGGCGTCTGCGCGGGCATCGGCAACCCGAACCTGCTCGGCGGCACGACGTGCGGCGTGAGCCAGATGACCTGCGGCACCTCGTGCATGGGCCTGCAGGCCTGCGTCTCGGGCTCCTGCTTCTGAAGCGCAGCACGGCTGGTTCGTGCTTTGCACACCGACCGGCCCCCATGACGTCACTGCGAGAAAACTGTCACCCGCTCTTCGCCTTTCTGTTCACGTGCATCGTGGGGTGTTCGCCGATGCCGACGTCGGGTCTCGACGCTGGTGCGGTCGTCGACGCGGGCGTCGTGCTCGACGCAGGCGAGCCCGTCGCCGACGCGGGAGCCGATGCCGGTGTCGACGCGGGAGTCATCGTCCCAGCGGGCTGGGCCTTGACGACGGGTACGCCGTACGCCTCGGGGCTGTGGGGCACGATGTTGGCGTTCGACCCGGTGGAGCGTCGCTTCATTCTTCATGGAGGCAACCGGGCTCCGAGCGGGAGCGTGCAGAACGAGACGTGGAGCTTCTCCATCGCGAGCGCGACGTGGACGAAGCTGACGACGACGGGCGCGACGATGCCGTACCGCTACTGTCACTGCACGACGTACCTGCCGGGGCAGCGGCAGGTGCTGATCGTCGGCGGGCGCAACCTGAACACCACGGTCGACTCCGCGTACACGCTCGACCTGGCGACGAAGGAGTGGTCGGAGGTGACGGGCACGGTGCCGTCGGGTGGCATCGGCTGCGCGGCGCACTGGCTCGGCGGCAGCGTGAACCGCGCCATCATCTTCGGAGGTGACGGCGCCGGTGGCGTGAACAACCGCACGTGGAGCTACGACCCGGTGGCGCGCTCCTTCACGCAGGTGATGCCGACGACGTCTCCGCCGGCGCGGCGTGACGCGATGAGCGTGGTCGATGGCAGCAACCGCATTCTGATGTTCGGCGGAGCGGTGCAGGTGATGGGCACGTACCTCGACGACGTGGCGACGTACGACGGCACGACGTGGACGCGGGCGATGAACCTGGGCACGCGCCCGTCGGTGCGGCGCTACGGAGCGACCGGCTACGACGCCGTCCGCCAGAAGTGGATTCTGTTCGGTGGCACCAACGACGCCGACGCGTACGACGACCTCTGGGTGGTGGACCCGGCGACGCTCGCGTTCGAGCAGCGCACGCTGCCCGGAAAGCCCTCGCCGCGTGGCTTCTCGGCGTCGGGCATCGACGAGACGACGGGCGTGCTCTACGTGTTCGGTGGAATGAACGCGGCGTTCGAGGCGAAGTCCGATGGCTTCACGTTGAAGCTGCAGTGAGCATCTGCGCGCATCGCGGTCACAGCACTCACTCGGCGAGCATGAGTTGGACCACCTCGGTGGTGGCGCGAGTCGTGTTCGCGTGCAGAGGGGCGGGGCTCACCACCTCGGTGGTGGCGTGAGTCGTGTTCGCGTGCACAGGGGCAGCGGTGCTCACTCGGCGAGCACGAGTTGGACCACCTCGGTGGTGGCGTGAGTCGTGTTCGCGTGCAGAGGGGCAGCGGTGATCACTCGGCGAGCACGAGTTGGACCACCTCGGGGGTGGCGCGAGTCGTGTTCGCGCGCATGGTCCGCGGCACCGCGCTGGTGGCGTGAGTCGAGTTAGCGTGCACATGAGCCGCGGTGCTCAATCCGCGAGCACGAGTCGGACCACCTCTCACGAGGCGGGAGTCGTGTTCGCGTGCCCAGGGG
>JAEUJR010000673.1 GCA_016793585.1 Archangium sp. | reverse complement strand
TGGTGCGCGTAGACGTCGGCGAAGCGCGCGTGCACGAGGTCGATGCTGACGACGTCGTGCCCGGGAAACGACTGCTCGAGGCGCCGCACGTACGGGGCGCGCAGGTCGCTCAAGACCAGGTCGTGGCCTTCGTCGACGAAGCACTGCGAGAGGTTGCCGATGCCGCTGCCCACCTCGAGCATGCGCCCGAAGCAGTGCGGCCGAATGGTCTCGTACATCCACCGGTTGAAGTGGCTCAGCCCCGAGATGGTCTCGAGCGCCGCTTCTCCAACGGGGTCGTGGCCGGCCCCGCCTTCGCTCATCGCTTGCCCAGCCCGTACTTCACGATGCAGCGCACGGCCGAGACGCCGTCCTTCCAGTTGATCTTCTTCCCCTCGTCGTAGCTGCGGCCGAAGTACGAGATGCCGACCTCGTAGATGCGCACGTTGGGAATCTTGGCGACCTTCGCGGTGACCTCGGGCTCGAAGCCGAAGCGCTTCTCCTGCAGGGTCGGCGCGACCTGCGTGATGATGTCGCGACGCCACAGTTTGTAACAGGTCTCCATGTCGGTGAGGTTCAGGTTGGTGAACGCGTTCGACATGGTGGTGAGCATGCGGTTGCCCACGGTGTGCCAGAAGTACAGCACGCGGTGCGGGTGCGCGCCCATGAAGCGCGAGCCGTAGACGACGTCGGCGTGCCCATCGAGCACGGGCTTCAAGAGCACGTTGATCTCGTTCGGGTCGTATTCGAGGTCGGCGTCTTGAACGACGCAGAAGTCTCCGGTGAAGGCGCTCAACGCGGTGTGGAGCGCCGCGCCTTTGCCCTGGTTCTTCTCGTGCTGGCGGTAGACGAGGTCGACGGTCGGGTTGTCGCGCATGAAGGCGCGCACTTCGGCGTCGGTGTCGTCCTTCGAGCAGTCGTTGACGACCACGAGCTGCGTCTTCACGCCGCCGATGAAGTGCACCGAGGCGACGCGCTCGAGCAGCTTGCGCACCGTGCGCGCTTCGTTGAACACCGGGATGAGGATGCTGAGGGTCTGAGCCATCGCGCCTCAGGCGCCTAGCACGAGCACGGGGAATGTGGAGTGATACGGCTTCGGGCCGGAAGGGGCTGTCGTGAAGCACACGGATCAGTCGTGGCTGGCCGTCGTGACGGCGGTGCTGGCCGGCTGCTCGGCGCAGGTGTCGGGCGTGTTGGCGTTGCCGCCGAAGGTCGACTTCGGCACCACGTCGTGCGGGCCGCGCACGCTCACCTTCACGGTGACGAACCAGTCGCTGGCGCCGCTCACCATCACGGGCGCGAGCAAACGGTCGGGCACACAGGTGAACGTGAACCCGTTCGTCGTCGAGCCGGCGCCGGTGTTCTCGCTCACGCTGCCGCAGACGCTCGGGCCCAACACGGCCGTCGACGTCGACGTCGTCTTCGACGCGGTGACGGCGGGCCGGCACACGGCGGTGCTCGTCGTCGAAGCGGGTCGGCAGCAGCAGGTGCTCGAGCTCGAAGGCACCTACGAGCCCTTCGACGCCGGGCCAGCGCCGGAGCGCCTCGACTTCGGGCGCGTCGCGCGCGGGCAGCGACGCACGCTGACGTTGCCGAACCCGGCGCCCATCGAAGGGCTCGTTCAAGCTGGCGGCGAGTACTCGAGCGACGGGGGCGAGGTGACGTTCGCGCCCGTGACCATCGGAGACGTCTTCGCGACCACGACCCAACCCCTCTCTGGCGGCTGCCCAGGCCAGCGGTTGGTGACGCGGCTCCGGGGCGAAGGCGTCGAGGCCACGGTGCTCGCCTCGCCATCACCGCTCGACCTCGGCTTCGTGCCGCCTGGCCGCACGCGCACCTCGGCGGTGCGCCTCGTCAACCACGCCTTCGACGCGGTGCCGGTGGTGGCGAACGTCGTCGAGCAGGCGGCCGTGCGTCGCTTCTCGCTGGCCACCGACGCCGGCTTCACCGTGCCTGGCGGGCGGCGCGATCGCGCGACGAGCGGAGTGCTGCCGGGTGAGCACGCCGTCGACGTCAGCTTCTCGCCCGAGGCCCCAGGCCCGATGCAGGCGACGTTGCAGCTGTCGATCGACGGCAGGCCGATGGTGGTGATGCTGCGCGGAACCGGAGGAGGCGGCGTCATCGCGGTGTCGGCGCCCTCGCTCGACTTCGGCGCCGTGACGATGTCGACGACGCGGCCCCTGCGGGTGAGCAACGCGGGCACGAGGCCTTCGCCGCCCGACCCGCGCGCCAACCTCTTCCTCGGCCTCGATGGCGGCATGCCGTACTTCGAGCTGCGGCACGTCTCGGGAGCGACCGGCACGGTCTCGGTCACCATGACCTCGCGCTACGACCCGAGCGTCGGTGTCGCCGCCTTGAGTGACGTCACGTTCGAGGTGACCGCGTTGCCGGGCGCGAGCGTGCACGACCTGCATCTCTTCTCGACGGACTTCGAGCGCCCCGACCTCGTCGTGCCCATCATCGTGCAGTGAGCTGACGATGGCGTGACCGGCCTTGGGGCTTTCGCTGCGAGGCTGCTCGTCTCGGTCCTGACCAGCGAGGGTGTGTTGGGAGCAGGTTGAGGCTGCGGGCGAGGTGCCTCGCCACGCCAGCGTGATCACTCGCAAGCAAGCGCTGCATGGGTTGAACGCACGCGAGCGCGCCCACACCATTGGCTCAGGGGAGGCGTCTATGACCGAGCGCTTTCGTTCCGCCTTCGAGCAGTCACCATCACCGTGCCTCTTGCTCGATCGCGACCTTCGCATCGTCGCGGCGACGCAGGCCTACCTGCAGGCCACGATGACCGAGCGCGCCGCCATCACCGGCCGGAGCCTCTTCGAGGTCTTTCCCGACAACCCCGACGACCCGGGCGCCGACGGCGTTCGAAACCTGCGGGCGTCGCTCGAGCGGGTGCTGGCGACGGCGAAGCCCGACGCCATGGCCGTTCAGAAATACGACGTGCGCAGACCCGCGAGCGAAGGCGGCGGGTTCGAGGTTCGGTACTGGAGCCCGCGCAACTGGCCGGTGCTGGAGAACGGCGTGGTGGCCTTCGTGGTTCACCAGGTCGAAGACGTCACCGCCTTCATCCAGCTGCGGGAGCAGAGCGCCACACAGAGCACGCAGTACGCGGCGCTGCGCACGCACGCGGGGCAGATGGAGGCCGAGATCGTCAACCGCGCCCGCGAGCTGCAGACCTCGAACGAGCAGCTGCGTGAGGCGCAGGCAGCGCTCCGCCGCTTCAACGAAGAGCTCGAGCGGCGTGTGCAGCACGAGAGCGAAGCGCGCGCGCGGGCCGAGGCCGAGTTTCGCCAGGCGCAGAAGATGGAGGCCGTCGGGCTGCTGGCGGGCGGCATCGCGCACGACTTCAACAACCTGCTGACGGTGATTCTGACGTGCAGCTCGCTGGTGCTCGACGACCTCGAGCCGGACCACACGGTTCGCGCCGACGTGGCCGACATTCAACAGGCGGCCCAGCGCGCAGCGACCCTCACGCGGCAGCTGCTCGCGTTCAGCCGCCGCCAGGTGCTGACGCCCGCGTCGCTGTGTCTCAATGAGGTCGTGGAGCAGTCGCGGCCGCTGCTCCAGCGCCTGCTCGGAGAGCGCTTCGCGCTCGAGGCGGTCTGCGCCAGAGACCTCGCCATCACCTCGGTCGACCGGGGGCTCCTCGAGCAGGTGTTGATGAACCTGGTGGTGAACGCGCGTGACGCGATGCCTGACGGCGGCACCATCATCATCGAGACGGCGAACACCGAACTCGACGACGACGCGCACGGCGTGCTCGGCGCGCCGCCCGGCCACTACGTGATGCTGGCGGTCACCGACACCGGCACCGGCATGTCGGACGAGACCAAGGAGCAGCTCTTTCTGCCCTTCTTCACCACCAAGGGTGTCGGCCGGGGCACGGGCCTCGGGCTGTCGATGGTGCACGGCGCGGTCAAACAGAGCGGCGGCGAGCTCATCGTGTACTCGGTGCTGGGCAAGGGCTCGAGCTTCAAGGTGTTCCTCCCGATGCAGGAGGGCACGCGGCAGGCGTTGCCGGCGCCGGACCTGGCGGTACCAGACCGCCTGCCCGGCGTGACGGTGTTGCTGGTCGAAGACGAAGAGGCGGTTCGCGCGGTGACGACGCGGTGTCTCGAGCGGGCGGGCGTGACGGTCATCACCGCGGCGAGGCCAGACGAAGCGCTCGAGCTGGGCAGAGACCCGAACGTTCGGTTCGACGTGGTGCTCAGCGACGTGGTGATGCCCTCGATGGAGGGCCCGACCTTCATCGAGCAGCTGTCGAAGGTGCGCAGCGGCTTCGCGGTCGTCTTCATGTCTGGCTACACGGGCGGCGCGCTCGTACATCAGCGTGTGCTGCAGTCAGCGGTGCCGTTCCTGCAGAAGCCCTTCACGCCGCATCAACTGCTCGGGCGGCTGAACGAGGCGCTGCAGAGCGCGCGCCCGCTCGGGCAGGCCGCCGGGTCGCCTGCGCCCACGAAGCAGGAGTAGCGTTTTCGGAAAGCTGCAGGAGGCCATCATGGCGAGCTTTCCCGTCGTTCGAGACTTCATGGACAAGGTCGTTCCCACGGTGACGCCCGACATGCCGATTCTCGAGGCCGTCGACTTCCTGCTCGAGAAGCACGTCACCGGCGCGCCCGTCGTGGACCCCGAGGGCAAGCTCATCGGCATGCTGACGGAGAAGGACTGTCTGCGCCTGCTCTCGACTGGTGTCGACGGTGACGTGCCGCGCGGCACGGTGCGCGACTTCATGACGACGAAGACAGACTCGGTCTCGCCCGACATGAACGTGTACTTCGTGGCCGGGCTCTTCCTCGGCGCGAACTACCGCCGCTTCCCCGTCGTCGAGAAGGGCAAGCTCGTCGGCGCCATCACGCGCTTCGACATTCTTCGCTCGATTCGCAAGGCGCTGAGCTGATCAGGGCTTCGCGCCGAGCAGCCGCAGGCCGTTCGCGAGCACGAGCAACGTCGAGCCTTCGTGCAGCACGACGGCCTCGCTCACCTGCGTGAGGCCGAGCACGCTGGCGATGACGAGCACCGCCGAGACGCCGAGCGAGATGATGAGGTTCTGCCGCACCGCTGAGGTCGCGCGCTTCGCCAACTCGACCGCGAAGGGGAGCCGCTGCAGGTCGTCGGCCATCAGCACCACGTCGGCCGTCTCCATGGCGACCTCGCTGCCCGCGCCACCCATCGCGATGCCGATGGTCGCGGCCGCCAGCGCCGGAGCGTCGTTCACACCATCACCCACCATGGCCACCGAGCCCTGCTTCGCGAACGCCTTGATGGCGTCGACCTTGCCCTGCGGCATCAGCGGCGCGCGCACGTCACGAATGCCGACCGACTTCGCGATGGCGTTGGCGGCCCGCGCGTTGTCTCCCGAGAGCATCACGGTCGTCTGAACGCCGAGCGCGTGCAGCGCGGCGACCGTCTGCTGCGCCTCGGGCCGCAGCGCATCGGCGACACCGATGACGCCGAGGAACGTGCCTGCGCGTTCGACGACCATCGTGGTCTGGCCCTGGGCTTCGAGCGTCTCCACCGCAGCGCGAGCGGCGTCGAGGCCCGAATGCCCCTCGAACAACGAGAGGCTGCCGATGGCGACGGCCTGCCCTTCCACCGTCGCGCGCAGACCCTTGCCGTGAATCGCCTCGAGCCCGCTCGCCGTTGCCGGAGTGATGCCCCTGGCCTTCGCGCCTTCGACGACCGCATGCGCGAGGGGGTGCGCCGAGAGGGCTTCGGCTCCCGCGGCGACCGAGAGCAACGTCGACTCCGAGGTTCCGTTCAACGTCGTCACCGAGGTCAGCTTCGGCTTGCCGATGGTGAGCGTGCCCGTCTTGTCGAAGGCGATGGCGCGCACACGGCCGAGCGCTTCGAGGTGCACGCCG
>JAEUJR010000637.1 GCA_016793585.1 Archangium sp. | reverse complement strand
CTCGATCTCGGCGTCGGCGACGTACGAGCTGCGAATGGAGTTGTCCTGCGCGATGTCGATGGGGCGCACGACGCCCGAGATGTAGAAGTGCTGCTCCTCGCTGTTCACGAGCACGACGCGGTGGCCCTCGATGAAGAGGTTGCCGTTCGGCAGCACCTTCTTGACGATCGCGGGCACGGTGGCGGTGAGGCGCTCGGTGCGGCCCGTCTTGCCATCGGCGGCGAAGTCGAGGCCGCTCTTCGCGTTGGCCGTGAGGTCGAGCTGCGGGTTCGCGTTGGTGGTGGTGCCGGCGGCGCGCAGAAAGGCCTGCAGCGCCACGCTGATCTCGGCGTCGCGGCTGGTCGTGGTGTCGGCCGAGCGGCGCGCGTCGGCCATCTCTTCGACACGCACGACGACCAGGTCCTGCTCACGGAAGGCGCGGTAGTCGGAATAGAGCGCGGCGTTGCGGGCGTCGGGCTTCCACAGGCCGCCGGCGGTGTCGGCCTCGGTGGCCGCGCTCTTCGTGCCGAGGAACTCGTAGTTGCGCTGTTTGGGAACGTACGCGTCGATGTGCGGCACACCGCAGCCCCAGAAGAAGACCAACGCTGCGCCGACGAGGAGCACCTTCTTCATGACCCGCCCTCCAGGGTGGCGACGAGCACGCCGTCACGGAAAGTGCCGCTGACCCGCTTCCCCGAAGGGAGCGCCGCGCAGACCCGCTGTGCACACGAGACGATCACCCCGCGCTGCTCGAGGCTGATGGTCTTGATGACGACGCGAACCGTGACCTGCGTACCCGGCGCCGGGCCGAAGCGCAGATCGAGCTCGCGCAACACGCTGCCGCTCTTCAGCCGCCTGCTCGCCGTCGCGCCATCGAGCTTCGGAGCCGCGGGAGCCCCCTTCGTCCACTCCCGCTCCTCCAAAGTGAACGCCCCTTCGACTGGCTCCCCCGCCTCGATGGTTCGTGTGAGCACCGCCTGCGTCGCGAAGAGCCTCACGGTGGCCCAGCCCCACACCGCACAGCTCTTTCCCGTCGCGCGCACGGCGACGCGCCCGCTGCCGTCGAAGGGCTGCGGCTCGAAGCGGGTGGCGTTGCAGGCCGGCGCGCTCCACTCGCTGATCTCGACGCGGGTGCCTTCCGGCGCGTGCCGCGACAACGCCTCGACGAGCGGAGCGGGGACGGCGGCCAGCGTGAGAAGCGCGAGAGCGATCATGGCGTCACCGAATGCTCGAGAGGCGCTGGAGCATCTGATCGGCGGTCTGAATGACCTTCGAGTTCAGCTCGTACGAGCGCTGGGTGGAGATCATCGCCACCATCTCTTCGACGGCTTTGACGTTCGAGGTCTCGATGAAGCCCTGGTTGATGGTGCCCAGCCCCATCTCTCCCGGCCTCGCGAAGGTGGGCGCGCCGCTCGCGCTCGTCTCGGCGAACAGGTTTCCACCGATGGCCTCGAGGCCGGCCGGGTTCTGGAAGGTGGTGAGCTCGAGCTTGCCGAGCTCGGTCGGCGCCACACGATCGGGCAAGCGCGCGGTGACGGTGCCGTCGGTGGCGATGGTGATGGCGAGCGCTTCTCGCGGCACGGTGATGGCGGGGTCGACGAGCTCGCCGCGCTGGGTGACGAGGCGGCCGTCGGCGTCGATGCGAAACGCTCCGGCGCGGGTGTACGCGAACTCGCCGTTGGGCCGTTGAATGCGGAAGAAGCCGGCGCCCTCGATCGAGACGTCGAGCTCGTTGCCGGTCTGCACCGCCTCTCCCTGGCTGAAGCTGCGCGTGGTCGAGACGGTGCGAACGCCCATGCCGACCTGCAGCGGCGCGGGCTGCGTGCCTCCGCGCGGGTCGACCTGCTGCGGCGCGCGAATCGTCTCGCTCATCAGATCTTCGAAGTCGGCGCGCGACTTCTTGAACCCGGTGGTGCTCGCGTTCGCCAGGTTGTTGGCGATGGTGTCCATCTTCGTCTGCTGCGCGTCCATGCCGGTCGCTGCGGTGTAGAGAGAGCGGATCACGAGTCAGGTCCCTTTCAGCGAATACGGCCCATCTCGACGGCCTTCTCGTCGAGCCTTCGGTACGTCTGCAGCGCCTGCATCGAGTTGTCGAAGTTGCGCTGCGCCGACACCATCTGCACCGCGGCCTCGAGCGCGCTCGAGTTCGAGACCTCGAACTCGCCGATGCGCACCGTCGCGTTCGAGACGGCGAAGCCCTCGGGCGACTGCGGGCGGAGCAGGGTGGGCGAGATGCGATCGATCGAGCCGTGCAGCTCGAAGAGGCCCAGCTGCGCGATCTTCTGGTTGTTGGCGAAGATGGCGCCGCTCGGCTCGACGCGAACACTCGACTGCGGCGGCGCGATGATGGGCGCTCCGGCGTCGTCGACGACGAGCTGCCCGCTGACCCGCAGCGCTCCCGACTCGTCGACCTGCAGCCGGCCGTTGCGCGTGAAGGCGAGGCCGTCGGTGAGCTTCACGGCGAGAAACGAGGTGCCGGTGGGCATCACGTCCATCGGGTCGCCAGAGTGAATGACGGCGCCGGTCGAGAGATCGAGCTGCGTCTGCACGGCAGCGGCGTGAACCTGATCGGGGTCGTTGCTTGCGGCCTTCGCGAGAAAGGCCTCGAAGGCAGGGCGCGAGGCCTTGAAGCCAGGCGTGTTGATGTTGGCCAGGTTGTCGGAGATCGAATCGAGCTGCGCCATGCGCGCCGCCGCTCCATTCATGCTCACGTAGATCCCGTCGGCCATGTGACGCCTCCGCAGGACCGGTTGAGCAGCGCACGTGCCATGGGTCAGCGGCCACTCCTGCCGGGTGGAGTCGCCCAGCGGCCGTTTCTGCCGGGCGCGATCTGCCGGGCTGTCGCGGAACTGACAGGTTTCCCCGACCCGACCGGGTGGCTTCGACCCATGTGGGCGGCGCACCTTCGCACGGCGGATCAGCGGTTTGGCGCGAGGCCCGCAGGCTGCAATTCGCCTCCCCCACGATGCGAACGCGGCTCGATTCGGTGGTGCAGGTGAGGGAGCGGGACGAGGACAAGGCCCTGCGTCAGGTCGTCGACGCTGAAACGAAGGCGAAGCAAGCCGCCGAACGTGCCGAAGCCCTGAAGAAGGCCGCGCAGCACGACGCCCGCAAAGCTGGCGATGCCGCGACGTGGGAGATGCTCGAGAGCGCTCACGTTCGTGCGCTCGCCGATGCACGCCGCGCCCAGAAAGACGCTGAGAAGAGTCAGGCCGAGGTCGCCAAGGTGCGCGTGCTGTACACGGCGGCGCATCAGCGGGCAGAGGTCGTTCGCCGCGTGGCCGACTCGCGCAGAGAAGAAGAGCGCCGCACGCTGGAGCGTGGAGAAGAGAAGGTGCTCGACGAGGTGGCCTCGCTGCTCTGGTACCGCAAGGCCGGCTGAGTCAGCGCAGCAACTGCCTGGCGTGAGCGGCCGCGCGCTCCATCGGCGCCCTGGCCGTCTTCGGGCCCACCGCGATCGTCACGAGCCTGTCGGCGACGAGATACTGACGCGCGACCCGCACGAGCTCTTTGAGCGTCACCGCGCGTGCCTGGGCCTTCTTCTCGGCGAACGTCTCGGCCGGGCGGAAGAGCTCGCTGTGCCCGAACCAGCCGATCAGCTCGCCGGGCGAGTCCTGCATGAAGTCGATGTGCATCTCGAAGCGGCGCTGGGCGCGGCGCAGCTCGTCGAGCCCGATCTTCCCCTGGCGCAACGTCGACAACGTCGAGAGCACCTCTCTGACCACCGCGCCCGCCTGCTCGGGAGCACAGGCGCCGTCGATCTCGAACGAGCCCGTGTCGTGGAACGTCTCGATGCTGGCGGCGATGGAGTACGCGAGCCCGCGCTTCTCGACGATGTTGTGCGGCAGCCGTGACGACAGGCCGTCGTCGAGCACCCGGCGCAACAGCGACAGCGTCATCGCGTCAGGGTGGTGATCGGCGACGGTGGGGAAGGTGAGGCGGAACTCGACCTGCGACTCCTCGAGGCGCACGTAGTGAAACGTCGCCTCGTCGTGCAGCACGGGCGGCTGCTCGTTCACGCGCGGGCCACGCGGTACGCGGTGAAACGCCCGCTGGGCGCGCTCGAGCACCTCGTCGTGCCGAACCGGGCCCGCCACGCCCACCACCATGTTGCCCGTCACGTAGTGCGTGGCGAAGTGCGCCTTCACGTCGCGCATCTGCAGGCCCTTCACCGTCTTCGGCGTGCCCGCGATCTTGAACGACAGCGGGTGCGCGCCGAACAGCTTCATCTTCGTGAGGTTGTCGACGTCGATGTCGCGGCCCTTCTCGTCGACCTCGTCGAGCATTTCTTCGAGAATGATCTTCTTCTCGGTCGCGAGGTGCACGAGCCTGGGCTGCGTGAGCATGTCACCCAGAATCGACATGGCGACGCCGAGGCCGTCGGGGTGCGTGGGCGTGTAGAAGTACGACGAGTCACGCATGGTGACGCCGTTGAGGTTTCCACCGACGGCCTCGACCGCCGCGTTCATGCGCACCGAGTCGGGGTACCGCGTGCTGCCGCGAAAGAAGAGGTGCTCGAGCAGATGGCTGACGCCGTTGGTGCGCGTCGATTCGTGACGCGAGCCCACGCGCACGTAGACCGAGCACATCGCGCTGTGCAGGTGCTTCGTCTCGACGGTGATGCAGGTGAGGCCCGACGGCAGAACGTCTTTGAAGACCTTGAAGCTCACGAGAGCGGGAACCTCATCACGAAGGTGGTGCCGTGCTGCACGGAATCGTCGATGCCGATCTTTCC
>JAEUJR010000614.1 GCA_016793585.1 Archangium sp. | reverse complement strand
CGCGGCCTGGCTCACGTTGCCGTTGGTGCGCGCCAGCGTCTCGGCGACGAGCTCGGTCTTGAACTGCAGCACCTCGTCGTGAAACCCCGCGCGGCGGCGGGAGCGCGCCGACAACATCGCCACCTCACGCGGCAGATGCGCGAGCGACAAGCCCCCCAGCGCCAGCGCCCGGCGCAGCACCGACTCGAGCTCGGCGACGTTGCCCGGCCAGCTGTACCGCTCCAACGCCGACAACACCGCGGGCGCTACCGTCAGCTCGGTGCCCAGCTTCGAGAGCAGTGACGAACACAGCGCGGCCACGTCCATCGCGCGCTCCTTCAGCGCAGGCAGCGTCACCTGCACGACGCCGACGGCCGAGGCGATGTTCGGCTCGAGCGGCCCGCGCGTCGTCGCCACCCAGAAGACCTCGGGCTTGCTGCGCACCAGCTCGACGAACTCCTCCTGCATCGCGGCCGTCGCGAGCTCGAGGTGCTCCATCACCAGCGTGCCGGTGTAACCCTTTCGCAACAGGCCCTTCACCGTCTGCAGCCCGTCGCGCGCCTCGACGCTGACGAAGGGCGAGCGCAGGAAGCCACCGGCCCGGTGAAGGTGCCTCGACAGGTGCGTCGCGCCCGCGCCCTGCGGCCCCGAGATGAGCGTCGGCAGACGTTTCGACGCCGAGCGCTCGACGACGGCGGCGACGGCCTTCATCGCCTCGGAGTCTCCGATGAGCGGCGACTCGGGGCACGACACCTCGAGGGCCTGCCACGCGCGCTGCAACGCCTCGGCGTCGGCTTCGCTCGAGCGTGAGAAGTGAATCAGCTGTTCGATGAGCAGCTGCATCAGGTCGGCGGCGATGCGCACCTCACGCACGTTGAGCGACGGCGTCTGGCGCAGCTGCGCGAGCGCTTCATCGAAGCCCGGCGCCCAGCCCTGTCTCGCGGCGCGGTGCGCGACCGACTGTTCCTCTTCGAAGACGTGCTCCGAGCGCATGAAGCCGCACGTCGCGATGAGGCCCATCAACTGGCCGTCGATGACGATGGGCGCGCCGAGCGTCTGCAGGCCGATGTGACAGGGCTTCTGCGTGAAGTCGCCCGAGGTGAGCTTCTTCGTCGAGAACAGACCCGTGCCCGCCGACAGACATGCCTTCATGCCCTTCTTGCGGTCGGTGCAGATGCGCGTGCACAGCGCGTTCGTCGTCGGCATGAACTGCCCGGCGGGAATGCCCTCGACGTGCGCCTTCGGGGAGACGAACAGAAACGTCAGGCCAAGGCTGTCTTTCACCTTGTCGGTGAGCTTGCGCACCACCGGGTGTCGGGACAGCGCGTCGAGGTCGAGCTCCGCCATGCGGGCCATGGTGTATCTTGAACGTGACAGCGGGCGGAAGGCCCCTGCTTCATCTGTCAGCGTTCATGGAGGGTCGACGACGCGGTTGCAGCCGTTCGTCTCGAGGAGGCCGCGGTTGAGGCCACGTCACTCGCAGGCTCGCGACTGACGGAGGGCGTTGGTCGTTGTCCTCGTCCAGAGGACAGAGGCTCGCGCACCGACACGCCAGATCCACCTGGGCTCACCGTCGGCACATGCCCAACTGGTTGATTTCATTTCGACAATTCGTTGGCCGCCAGCTTGCTCAAGGTCAGGCGCGATGCGCCTCCTTCCAACCAGCCTGCTGTTCTTCGCCGCCTGCGCGCCGGGGCAGATCGTGATGCCGCCGCCCGCGCCAGTCGAGCCTCCGTCGCTCACGCGGGTGTCGTTGACGCCGCAAGACACCACCCGTCCCACCTCGTCGACGGTGATGTCCTCCGTCACGGCCGTGGGCCTCTCGCTGGTCTCGGGCCAGGTTGCTGTCGTGAACGCCGACTCGGTCTCGGTGCGCATGGGCACGATGCTCAAGCCGGTGCCGGTCGGCGCGAGTGGAACCGATTCGCTCGGCACGGTGCGCCTCGTCGGCCGTCGTGGCACGGGCTCGTTGTGGCTCTCGTCGAACGGCGTGTTCCTCGAGCGCATGGGCCGGCTGCTCCGCTCGCCCGTCTCTGATTCGCTGCCGCTCGCTGACGTGAAGGCCATCGACGTCGTCGGTGAAGGAGCGGCCGAGACCTGGTGGCTGCGCACCGACGCTGCGCTGCTGCGGGTGAGCTCGGGCGACGTCGACTCCATCGCGCTCGACGACCCGAAGGGCGCTGGCGTCATCAGCTCCGTCGTCGGCCGTGACGCGCAGGTGGCGCTCGTCGTGAAGGGCGAGCGGCTGTACCTCGTCGACGTCGCGGCGCCGAAGGTGACGGTGCTGGCGAAGGGTCTCGGCGCGGTGACGGCGGGCGTGAAGCTGGGAGACGGCGCCATCGTCTTCGCCACCACCGAAGGCCTGGTGAAGGTGACGCCCACCAACGACGTGGTGCTGCTCGGCTTCGGCGACGCCAGCGCGGTGAACGACGTCTCGGTCGACGGTGACGCAGCCTTCATTCAGTCGAACGGCAAGCTCTTCTCGATGCTCGTCGACGACGTGCGCGTGCTGGGTGACGTCGCGGCGCCGGTGGTCTCGGGCGTCGTGCGCGACTCCGCTGGAGCCGTCTTCACGCTCGACGGCGTGCAGCTCAAGCGGCTGGCCACCACGCCCGAGGAGCAGCCGGTGCGCTTCGCCGACGTGAAGCCCTTCTTCACCGCGCACTGCACCAGCTGCCACAGCTCGGGCGCGAACTACGCGCCGCTCATCGACTTCACGAACTTTCAGAAGGCGAAGGCCGCGGCGGCCATGTCGCTCGACCGCGTGAAGAACCCGGACAACCCGATGCCGCCCGCCGCGTCGGGGCTGCTTCGTCCCAGTCAGTACCAGGTGCTCGAGCGCTGGGTCGCGCAGGGGCTCCTGCCGTGAGCACTTTCTTCGGAGGCCACATGCGTCGTCTCGTCGTCACCTTGCTGCTGGGCTGCGCGCCGCTCGCGTTCGCCCAGACCGCGGCCGAGTGCCAGCAGCCGCGCGACATCGACAAGTACCAGCTGCTGCGCCGCCTCTCGCTCGACCTGCGCGGTCGCATTCCCGACGTCACTGAGTACGAAGCGCTCGAAGGCCAGAGCTCGATTCCCGCGTCGGTCATTCGCGGCTACCTCGGCAGCGACGACTTCCGCGTCGTGATGCGCCGGTACCACGAAGACCTCTTCTGGCCGAACATCTCGAACCTCGCGCTCAACAACGTGAACTCGCAGCTCGTGGTGAACGGCACCAACAACGGGCCGCCCGACGTCTCGTTGCTGTCGTCGACTGGCCGCCGCCGCACGTTCCGCGGCCTCGCCGACGTCAACACCACCGCCAACGGCCCGCAGTGTGGTGACTACGAGCAGACGCACTTCTTGCCCGGCGGCGGCTTTCGCCCCGACCCCGCGTTCATTCGCACCTCGGTGGTGAACGGCACCACGGTTCGTCAGGAGGGCTGGCGCCTGGTGACGCCGTACTGGTCGACCACGCCCATCAAGGTCTGCGCCTATGACGCGCAAGAGACCGAGACCGTCACCATCGGCACCGGCACCTCGGCGCGCACGCTCTCGTGTGGCCACTACGAGACGAACGGCAACATCGCCTGCGGCTGCGGCGTGGGCCTCAAGTTCTGTTACGGCCCGACGGCGGCGGTGCGCAGCGTCATCGCGAGCTCGGCGCGTGAGCAGCTCGGCCGGCTCGTCGACCGCGTCTCGACCGGCGGCCAGCCGTACACCGACCTCGTGCTCTCGCGGGTGGTGCCGGTGAACGGCGCGCTCGCCCACTACAAGCGCGACCTCGGCGCGAACCTGTCGGTCAACCGCATCTGGGCCATGCCCGACCCCACCGAGCCGAACGTGAACAAGGCGTTCCTCGACACGACGTGGAGCGACGTCGACCGCGGCTCCGACCTGCACGCCGGCGCGCTCACGAGCATGGCCTACCTGCTGCGCTTTCAGACGAACCGCGGCCGCGCGAACCGCTACCGCATCGACTTCGAGTGCGAGTCGTACGTGCCGCCTTCCCGCCTCGAAGACCCGGCCACCGACGGCTGCTCGGCCGACTCGGGCGACCTCACGAAGCGCTGCACCTGCCGCGGCTGTCACCGTGGGCTCGAGCCGCTCGCCAGCCACTGGGGGCAGTTCGCGGAGTCTGGCACCACGCTGCTCACCAACCTCACCGAGTGGGCGCGCCTGAAGCCGACCTGCGTGAACAGCAGCAACGCCGTCTGCCAGCGCTTCTACGTGACGAACGACGCGGCCGACAACGCGGGCGCGCTGCTGCCCTACCAGTACGCCGATGCGCAGCACCCTGAGATCACGGCCGCGCTCGCCGGTGGCCCCCGCAAGCGCGTGAACGAGTCGCTCGCCAACGGCACCTTCGCCCGCTGCGTGGTGAAGCGCGCGTGGACGAACCTGATGAAGCGCGACATGCGCCTGTCGGGCACGAGCGCCGACGAGGTCGACACGCTCGACACGCTCGCGAACGGCTTCAAGACCAACAACTACAGCCTGCCGTGGCTCGTCGAGCAGATCGTCACGCAGCCGCAGTACCGGAGGGTGCGATGAACCGCCTCGTCTCTGCCTGTCTCGTCGTGGTGTTGGGGGCGTGCTCCCAGGCCGTCGTGCAGCCGCCCGCGCCCATCGTGAAGGACCCGTCGCTCGTCGTCACCGAGAGCGGCCCCGCGTTGCCCTTCGAGCACCCTGCGATTCTCGGCGGCGGCTCGGCGGGAGGCGGCGGCGCTGGTGGCGGCTCGACGGGCGGTGGCGGCGCAGTGATGACGGGCCCTGCCTCGGCGGGCTCGCAGCGCCTCTCGGTTCGGCAGCTCGCGCAGTCGATGACCGTCGCGCTCGGCGGCTCGACGTGGATGGTGGGCAGCGTGAACGGCTTCGACAACCGCTCCCGCACGCTCGGAGAGCCCGACTACATCGGCGTCGTCGACGAGAACCTCGAGCCGTCATCGCTGTTCCTCAAGTTCATGGACGACGCCGCGAAAGACGCGTGCACGCGCGCGGTGAACGCCGACCAGACGAAGGCTGCGAACCAACGCGTCATCTACAAGTCGGTGGCGTTGACCGACACGGTGTCGTCGAACGCCGCGGCCGTCGACCAGAACCTCGCCTACCTGAAGCTGCGCTTCCACGGCATCAAGGTGCCGCTCACCGACGACGCGACGCTGGCGCCGCTGCGCAAGCTCTTCGACGACGCGGTGAAGGGCGCGGCTGGCACGGCGACGCCGACGGCTGCGCACGTGAAGGAAGGCTGGCGCGCGGTGTGCGTCGGTCTGCTGATGGCTCCCGAGTACCACCTGTACTGACGCACGAAACGAGATGACCGCCATGAAGCCCTCCCTCTCGCGTCGCTCCTTCCTCGAGATTCTCAGTGTCGCTGGTGGAGGCCTCGTCCTTCAGCAGTCACCGCTCGGCAGCCAGGCGTTCGCGCTGCCCGCGGGCGACCCGAAGTACCTGCTCGTCGTGTACTTCTCGGGCGGGTGGGACCAGCTGCTCGCGCTCGACCCGCGGCCGCAGAACGACCCGCAGTTCCAGTACGTCGGTGGCCGCACGCCGACGAGCCGCATTCAGCCGGCCTACGACGTCGCAGGCGACGACGACACGGGGGTCGCGCAGGTGCTCACCGCCACCGGTGGTTCGGGCGTGCAGACGAGCGGCAACCTCTCGTTCGGGCCTGCGGTGCCACAGTCGCTGATTCAGCACGGGGCCGACCTCGCCATCGTGCGCGGCCTGCAGATGGACACGCTCACCCACGAGGTGGGCCGCCGCTACCTCATCACCGGCAAGTTCCCGCGTGGCCTCGTCGCGTCGGGGTCGAGCCTCAACACGGCCTTCGCCGCGCAGACCGGCGCGCTCACCGACGTGCCGAACCTGGCCATGGGCGTCGAGACGTACAACGAGGGCCTGCCTGCGACCGCCAGCGCCGTCGGCGTCGCCAGCTACCGCGACCTCTTGACGGTGATGCAGCCGCAGAGCGGAGCGACGCTGCCCGCCGCGTCGAACACCGCGCTCGCCCAGTTCGAGATGGCCACGCCCGACTCGTGCACCGCGCACGGCTTCAACGCGAACGGCCTCGTCGACGCGTTCAAAGACTCGCGCGCGCTCGGCCGCAACCTGATGAACCCGTCGAAGGCGGCGCTGTTCAACTTCGCGCTGCCGGCGACGCCGGCGCTGGCCGACCTGTTCACGGCCTTCAACATCACGACGTCGGCCGACCTCACCAACGCGCGTGGCCGTGCCGCGGTGGCCGCGCAGGCGCTGACGAACGGCGTCTCGCAGGTGGTGAGCGTCACGCTGGGCGAAGACCTCGACGACCACTTCGATTGGTCGACGCAGCAGCCCGCGGGCCTGCGCATGGGCTTCGACGCGCTCGGCCGGCTCATCTCGTACCTGAAGACGAAGCAGGCGCCGGGCACCACGAAGTCGGTGTGGGCCTGCACGAACCTGATGGTGTTCAGCGAGTTCTCGCGCACGCCGCTGATGAACACCCGCGGCGGCCGCGACCATCACCTCGTCTCGAGCTGCCTGATGGCGGGCCCTGGCATCAAGGGCAACACCGTGTTCGGCGCCTCCACCAACCCGGGCATGGGCGTGACGAAGTGGAACTTTCGCACCGGCGCGATGGACGCGTCGGGTGGCAACCTCATTCGCCCGCCCGACCTGCACGCGACGTTGCTGAAGTCGATGGGCCTCACCTTCGGGCACATCTCGAACCAGTCGCCCGTGCCCATCGACGCGCTCATCAAGCCCTGAGGCCTTTCGTCTAATCTGTCGGGCGCCTCACCGATGACGTGCCCCGACCCCGAGACGCTCGCGCAGTACGCGCAGGCCGCGTTGCCTGACGACCAGTCGGAGTCGGTGCGCCGTCACGTCGATGGCTGCGCGTCGTGCCGTGAAGTGCTCATCACGCTGGTGCGCTCGAGCCAGGCGTCTCCCGGGAGCGCGAGTGATGCGCCGTGGGACGTGCCGCTGCCGGGGACGATGCTCGGGCGGTATCGCGTGACGGGAACGCGCGGCGCCGGCGGCATGGGCGTGGTGCTGTCGGCGTACGACCCGCAGCTCGACCGGCAGGTGGCGCTCAAGCTGCTGCGGCCCGATCTCGAAGGCGCCTCGACGGAAGCAGGGCGGCATCGGCTCGTTCGCGAAGCGCAGTTGATGGCGCGCGTGCGTCACCCGAACGTCGTGACGGTGCATGACGTCGTCGTCGAAGCAGACCGCGTCTCCATCGCGATGGAGCTGGTCGAAGGCGTGACGCTGCGTGACTGGCTCGAGCAGCGGCCCCGCACCGAGGACGAGATTCTCGAGGTGTTCGTCGCGGCAGGGCGAGGGCTCGCAGCCGCGCACTCGGCGGGTGTGGTGCATCGCGACTTCAAGCCCGACAACGTGCTCGTCGAGCCGTCGGGCCAGGTGCTCGTCTCCGACTTCGGGCTCGCCTGGTCGCATGCGCTGCCCTCGACGGAGTCAGGCTCCAACGCCGGCCTCATCGGCACGCCCGCGTACATGGCGCCGGAGCAGCTCGCCGGCACGACGGTCGACGCGCGAGCCGACCAGTTCTCGTTCTGTGTGGCGTTGTTCGAGGCGCTCCACGGGCACCGGCCGTTCTCTGGCAACACACGAGCGGCGCTGCTCGAAGCCATCGGTTCAGGCCAGCTCGCGGCCGAACCGCACAAACGGTCTCGGCGCGTGAGCGAGGTGTTGCGGCGTGGGCTGTCGCGCGACCCCGCAAGCCGGTTCGAGTCGATGGAGGCGCTGCTGTCGGCGCTCCGGCCACCACGCAGGTCGCTGCGTACGGTGGCGGTCGTCGCGAGCGTGGCGCTCGTGGTGCTCGTCGGTGGCGGGCTCGTCTGGGTTCGCAGTTCGTCGCGGTGTGGAGCGGCGAGCGCACGCCTCGCGGCCGCGTGGACGCCGGAGCGGAAGGCGAGCGTGACGTCACGGGCGCAGCACGTCGTGACGCCGTTCGAGGCCGCGCTGCGTTCGGTGACCGAGGCGTGGGAGGCGACGTGTGGTGGCTCCGATGAACGCGCTCGAACGGCGCTCACGTGTCTCGAGGCTCGCGTCGGCCAGCTCGAGCTGACGGCAGAGGTGCTCTTCGCTCCGACGACCGAAGCGCGCGCGGCGATGGCGCTCGTCTCGAAGCTCGACGACCCGAAGGCGTGCCTCGACGGAGAGCTGCTCACCATCGTGCCGCTGCCCGCGACGAAAGAGGCGCCAGCGCTCGTTCGGCAGGCCAGGCTGGCTGCGATGACGGCCGATGCGTTGCGCCTCGGCGGAAAGCTCGATGACGCGGCGGCCCGCGCAGAGCGCAGCCTCACGCTCGCGCGGCAGTCAGCGTGGCGACCCGTCGAAGCAGAGGCGTTGCTCGCGCAGGCCCAGGTGCTCCGCGCGCGGGGGAAGTTCAAAGACGCCGAGGCGGTGCTGGGCGACGCGCTGCTCGCGGCGGAAGCAGGCCGGCACTTCGAGGCCATCGCGCGCATCTCGGTGCAGCACATTCTCGTCGTCGGCACGCAGTCGGTTCGCCCCGATGAAGCAGAGCCATGGGTGAAACGTGCGGAGGCAGCGCTCGAGCAGTTGCCGCGGCCGAGACTGCGCGCCGAGGTCGACATCGCGACGACGATGCTGCGCGTGGCTCAGGGCGATTTCCGTCGCGGCGAAGAGGTGAGCACGCGTGCGCTCTCGTGGACGCGTTCGAACGACCGAATCGGTACGGCCGACGTGCTCACGCTGCGCGCCCAGTTGTTCCAGATGCATGGACAACATCGACGCGCGCTCGACGAGGCTCGTGAAGGCATGGCGCTGCGCGTGGAGCTGCTCGGCCCGAAACATCCGCTCACCATTCACGCTCGCGTGACCGTCGCCGAACTGCTCGCGCGGTGTGGCCTCGCGGCCGACGCGAAGACGCAGCTGACCGACCTGCTCGATGAAACGCGAAAGCGAACCGACCTGTCTCCCGTCACCGCCGCGACCGAGTTGGTGGCGCTGGGACTCGCGCTCGAAGAACGTGGCGAGTTCGCCGAAGCGCTCTCGTCGAGCCGGCAGGGCCTGGAGATCGTCGAGTCGGTCTTTGGTCCGAAGCATCGCTACGCGGCGCTGGCACGCCGGGCGGTTGGTGAGCGGCTCCGCGCGATGGGCCGAACCGACGAAGCGGTGGAGACGTTGAAAGAAGCCATCGCCATTGGTGAAGCGACGGTCGGTCCGCTGCATCGTGAGACGCTCGAGTCGAGAGGTGTGCTCGCGTTGACGCTGGCGCTCGCGGGAAAGCCTGGAGCGCGTGAAGAGGCGGTGACGGTCGTCCAGGCGGCTATGGCTGACCCGTCGATTGGACAGGCCCCGTTGGTGCCCACGCTGCTGGCGCTCGCCGCCACGAGTGACTCGACCCTGGAGGAGCGCACCGCTGCGCTCGGGCTCACTCGCCGGGTTCGTGGTGTTCCGCACCCAGATGTCGTTCGCGCCATGCAGCTCGCGAAGGTCGACGAAGCCGAGGTGACGGCGATGAAGCAGTCACTGCAAGTCCTCGAGCCGTGACGTTCAGCGCGCCTTCGACGCGAGCCCGACCGACAAGCTGATCGACAGGTTGCTCTG
>JAEUJR010000605.1 GCA_016793585.1 Archangium sp. | reverse complement strand
GTACTCGGGCAGCGAGTACACGGGCGAGTGAATGGGCGCGGTGAAGAGCGGCCGGTAGCCGTTGAGCGTCGTGTTGAGCCAGTACGGAATGACGGCCGCCCACAGGGCGTAGGCCAGCTTGCGGTAGACGATGCGGTCGCCGTGCACGAGCTCGAGCGTGAAGAGCGCGGCCGTGAAGGGCGCTCCCAGCAGCGTGCTCACCGCCGCCGAGATTCCGCACAGCTGCGCGAGCCGGAGTGCCGCCCGCTCGTCGACCCGGGCCATTCTCGCGAGCGTGGCGCCCAGGCTCTCACCGATGAGCACCACGGGTGCCTCGAGCCCACCGCTGCCTCCACCGCCGAGCGTGAGCAACGTCGCCACGAACTTGCGGCCCGCGATGCCGAGCGATTGTCGCCACGGCTCGTCGAGCGTGACCTGGTGGGCGCGATCGCGAGCGATCGAGACGCCGTCACCCACGGCGTGGCGCCAGGCCTGACGGCGCATGAGGCCTCCACGCAGCGCCGCCGCGGCGCCCGTGAGCGCCAGCACCGACGCGACGCCGAGCCACCCGGGCGTCGTGCTCAGCAGAAACAACCCCTCGATGGAGCGGTGCACCAGCTCGCGCAGCGACGAGACGGCCACCCACACTACCCCCGACACGACCGCGATGCTGGCCGACAGGCGCAGCACCATCGCCCACGAGCGATTGAGCGCCTTGCCGTCTTCGTCGAGCTCGTCGAGGGGCGTGCCGCTCACAGGGCGCCCGTCGAAAGGTCTTCGGCGTGGGGCACGTGGCGACAATCGTGTGTCATCAGAAGAAGTGTAGAGGCGCACGCTTTGATATCAAACCAACATGATCGTCGACTCACTCTCGAACCTCGGCCTCATCGGAAACTGCCAGGCCGCTGCGCACGTCGACTCGTCGGGCGCGGTCGTCTGGTGCTGTCTGCCCCGCTTCGACGCCGAGCCGGTGTTCGGCGCCCTGCTCGACCCCGACGGCGGGCACTTTCTCATCGGCCCCGCGTCTGGGGCCGCCGGCACCCAGCGCTACCTCGACAACACCAACGTGCTCGAGACGCGCTTCGACGAGCCCGACGGCAGCTTTCGGGTCATCGACTTCTTCCCCCGCTTCGACCTGAACGGCCGCTCTTTCAGACCGACACAGCTGTACCGCATCGTCGAGCCGCTCTCGGGCACCCCGCGCATCAAGGTCGAGGTGAAGCCGGTGCTGGGCTGGTCGAAGCAGGCGCCCTCGGCCATCAACGGCTCGCACCACGTGCAGTGGCAGGGCTACGACGCGCCGCTGCGGCTCACCACCGACGCCTCGCTCTCGTGGCTCTCGGGCCAGCCCTTCGCCCTCACCACGAAGAAGCACTTCGTGCTCGCGTGGGGCGCTCCCGTCGAAGAGGCGCTCGAGCCGCTGTGCGACCGCTTTCGCTCCGAGACCGAGCGGTACTGGCGCACGTGGGTCAAACGCTGCGACGTGCCGCCGTGGTGGCAGGAGCAGGTCATTCGGTCGGCGCTGACACTCAAGCTGCACTGCGCCGAAGACACGGGCGCCATCGTCGCCGCGCTCACCACCTCGTTGCCCGAAGCGCCCGGCACGGGCCGCACGTGGGACTACCGCTACTGCTGGCTGCGCGACGCGTACTACGCGCTCGACGCCTTCCGCCTGCTCGGGCACTTCGAGGAGCGCGAGCAGTTCCTCTCGTTCCTGGTCTCGGTCGTCGCCGGCGCGAAAGACCTCGAACTGCAGCCCGTCTACCGGCTCGACGGCGGCACCGACCTCACCGAGCACACCCTGCCCCACTGGCGCGGCTTTCGCGGTGAAGGCCCGGTGCGTATCGGCAACGGCGCGGCGCTGCATCAGCAGCACGACGTGTACGGAGAGCTCGTGCTCGCCCTCGCGCCGCTGTTCCTCGACGCCCGGTTCAAGGACCAGCAGACCCCCGCCACCTTCGAGCTGCTCGAGCGCCTCGCCCGGCGCGCCGCGACGCTCGCTGGCACACCTGACGCCGGCATCTGGGAGCTCCGCACCGAGTGGACGCCGCAGACCTTCTCGACGCTGATGTGCTGGGCGGCGGTTGACCGCATGGCCGCCCTCTCACGACGCGCCCAGCCTTCCCTCGAGCCGACCTTCCGCGTCGAGGCGAGCCGCATCGAGACCCTCCTTCGACAGACGTGCGTCGACTCCCGGCGGCAGACGCTCGTCGCCCGGCCGGGGAGCACCGACGTCGACGCGTCGCTGCTGCAGGCGCTGCCGCTGCGGTTCCTCTCTGCCGAGCCGAAGCTGGCAAACGGCACCATCGACACCATCGTCGCCGAGCTCTCGGTCGGCCCGTGGCTGCAGCGCTACCGCATGGCCGACGGGTTCTCGGAGCACCGACTCGCCTTCACCATCTGCGCCTTCTGGCTGGTGCAGGCACTCGTGGCGGCAGGTCGCGTGAGCGAAGCGCGCGAGCGCATGCATGCGCTGCTCGCCAATCAACCCCCGCTCGGGCTGCTCTCGGAAGACCTCGACCCGGCGACGAACGCGCTCTGGGGCAACCACCCGCAGGCCTATTCGCACGTCGGCCTCATTCACGCGGCCTTCGCGGCCTCTCCGCCGTGGAGCGAAGTGGCCTGACGACAAAACGAGAGGGGCGGCCGTCGCCAGCCGCCCCTCCGTCACATCACGTCACCCGAGGAGTGACTTCGTGATGCTTACTTGTAGTGAACGTCCTTGATCGCGGCGGCCTTGTTCGGGCCGTGGCAGATGAGGCACTGCTCGACGTTCGCCGAAGCCTGCGCGCGCGTGCCGTAGATGGTCGCGCCGTTGCCTTCCATGTGCAGCTTCGCCGCCGCGCTGTCGTGGCAGCCGAAGCAGGTGCTGGCGATGGGCGAGATGACGAGGGTCGACGGAGCGGCCTCGCGAATCGCCTGCGTGCCGATGGTGTACGCGTAGCCGAGGCCGTAGTTCACGCCACCGTCAGCGACGACGTAGGGCGACACGGAGTAGGCGAGCGAGGGCAGACCACCGTCGGCCAGCGGCAACGCGTTGTACGTGTCGGTCGCGACCGTCTGCTGCAGGCGCGCGCCGAGGTTCGCGTTGGAGTACCAGCTGCCGCTGAAGTCATACATGCCGGCGTTGTGGCACGACTCGCAGTAGTTGAGCCGGCCCGGGTACTCGACGCCGAAGAAGCCCTGCACCGAGGTGCCCTCGGCAGTGGTCGTGGCCACCGCGTGCCAGTTGTAGGGCACGTTGCGCTTCTGCGCGGAGTGGATCGCGTGGATGAAGCTCTGCGAACCCGCCGTCCACCCGCTGCTGGTGCGGTTTGGCGTGTGGCAGAACGAGCACGTCGGAGCGTCGTTACGCTGACCTGCGTGGTACGTGGGCGACACACCGAGGCCGGCGTGGCACTGCGCGCACTTCGAGGTCTCGACGATGTGGCCCGTCGCGCTGGTCGAGTTGGTCGCGTTGCGGCGGCCCGTGTAGCCCGTCGCCACCTTCCACACGTTCTGCATGGGGATGGAGATGCCGCCCGTCTTGTTCGTGGCGTTGTAGACGTAGCCGAGCACGTTCGTCTGGGTGAGCGGCTGCGTCGACGACACGTTGTACGAGTAACCGAGGCCGCAGGTGAGCATCTTGGCCGTCGGAGGCAGCGCCGTGCCCGTGATGGTCACGGTGTAGTAGCCGCTCGAGTCGGGGCCCGTCATGGTCGAGACGCTCGTGCCCGTCGCGTTGCCCGCCCACGCGCTGCGCAGGTAGACGCTGGTCGAGGCGTTGAAGTCGGCCGGAGCCACGATGCCGTCCTGAGGCATCGCCCACACGCAGTAGACGCTCGGCGCTCCGATGAAGTTGTCGATGAGGCCCGCGTTCGCGCCACCGTCGTACTGGTTGAAGACCACGCCAGCGTCGTTCTCGACAAAGCGGAACTTCACCACCGGGTTCACGTTGCCCGTGCCGGCGTCGGTGACGGTGACGGCGTTGAGGTCGTAGCTGAACACGCGCGCACCAGCGGGCGGGTTGGCCGCACTGCCGAGCCATGCCGCGTTGGTGTTGGTGTTGCCACCGGGCACGAGCAGCGCGTTGCCGGGGTCAGGCAGCGCGACCGGCTTGTGCGCCTTCTCGATAGGGGCGATCGTCGTCGAGTCGCCGTGGCAGGTCGAGCAGTTGTTGTCGTTGGCCTGAGCGAGGTTGGCCGTGCCGTGGCCGACACCCGTCGCGAAGTCGACGCTGTCGTGGCACGCACCGCAGGCGCGGCGGCTGGGCTTCGTCTTCCAGTTGTCGGCCTTGGCGACGGTGTTGTGGCACTTCGCGCAGTTCCGCACGTCCTGCGGGAACATGAACTCGGTGATCTCGGTGCCCAGACCGGCGTAGTTGCCCTTGAGCGTCAGGTGCTCGCCCGCGTGAATCTTGTGGGCGAAGACCGGCAGGTTGATGATCGCTTCTCCGCGCAGCACCGAGATGTTGGTGCGGCCGGCGGGGGGCGTCATGTTGCCCAGGCCGTCGATGGTCGGCTCGGCGATGACCGCGTTGCCCGCGATGTTGCTGCCCGAGTACTTGCGCTGGTCGTTGTGGCACACCACGCAGTACCGAACGTCGTAGCGCTGGCCGCTGTGGAACGGCGTCGCACCCGCGAGGTTCTTCACGTTGGCGCGCCACTGGTTGTGGCAGCTGAGGCAGCTGTCCTGGTTGACCTTGTCGTTCTGGCCGTTCACCGCGACGCCAGTCGAAGGAATGTAGTCGTAGGTCGAGTCGACCGGGCGATACGGGTTGCCCGAGAAGCCGAGGCGCAGCGCGAAGCGGTGAACCGCGGCCGCATCGAACGCGACGCCCGCGACCGCAACGCCGCCGTCGAAGGCGACCGGGTTCACGACGTCTTTCACGAACGTGTAGACGTACGAGCCGTCACCGTTGTCGACGAGCGAGGTGGCCGACGCCGTCTCGGTCGACGACGAGCAGGTGGCGCAGTTCGCGATGTGCGAGATCCACGTGTCGAGCGCCAGACCGTTGCCGCCCGTCGTGGGGTTGCCCGGCACGAGCTGCAGCAGCGCGATGCCGCCGAAATGCGCCGGAGGAATCGCCTTCACGCCGGCGCCCTTGGTGTTGCGCACCGTGAAGCGCACGACCGGGCGCGGAGCGTTCGACACGCTCTGCACCGCGACCTGGAAGTCTTCTTCGGCGAGCTCACGCTCGTTCATCTTGGTGAAGTCGATGATGGCGTTCGCGTCGATGCCGTTCGTGCCGTTGCGGCCGTCGGTCAGCGTCACCGAGGTGCCGTCGGTGCAGGTGATGGTCTTGGTGCCGGCATCGGGGTTCGCGCTCACGCTGCACGAGGTGCCGTTCATGCCGTTGGTACCGTTCATACCCGGCGTGCCGTTCTGACCGGGCGCACCGTTGGTACCGTTCGAGCCGTTGGAGCCATTGGTACCGTTCGTACCGTTGGTGCCGTTGCTGACGTTGACGGTGGTGCCGTCAGCGCAGGTGATGGTGGCGGTGCCGTTTCCGTTGTCCTTCACGGAGCACGGCTTTCCGTTCTCTCCGGCTGGGCCGGTACATGCGGCAGCAATGAGGCCTGTCGCGAGGAGCATTCGACGAAGTTGATTCATGGTGACCTTCCCTCGGGTGACGGTTCGATGACGAACTGCACTGCTTGAGCGAGCCAGAACTGCACACGCCGCGGGGGTCGATTGACGAGATAACAGTGGCCTGCAGGCAGCGGAAGAAGATCCTTCTTGAGCAGGATCAGTCCCTGACGCTCATGCATAAGCAGAGATCATGCGACCCAGAGCAATACTTCTTGATCGATCGCAGGTCCCGACCTGATCGAAAGGCCGTTCAGGTCTGCAATCGGCCGAGATGGAGTCACTCCAGCGCTGTCGCGGCCTTTGACAAAACGCTGTCTGCACACGTGCGCACGCGTCGGGAAACAGGCGGAGCGAGACCCACAGCGTGGATCAGGAATTCAGTGAGTTGACCTCGTCGTTACCGCAGCGCGGGGCTGGTGGCTCGGTGCTTGCGAAAGGCCGGCGCCATGCGAGCGACGTGGTTGGCGGCAGCGATGCTGGTCGGGTGTGGTGGGCAGACGCTGGTGATCGACGAGCAGACCGACGAGCACGTCACCGACAAAGGCAAAGCGGTCGTGTACGGCACGGACAACCGCACCGACGTCTACGCGCACGCCGACGCGACGATGCGCGCGCGGGCGCTGCAGTCGACCGTGGCGCTCGTCTCGGCGAGCGACGTCATCACCACCACGCCCACGAACGTGCGGCTGCGGGGAGCAACGCTCGCGCAGGCCGAGGGGCTGTGCGCGGGCCAGCGCTTCTCGAGCGACCCGACGGCGGCGTTCTGCTCGGGCACGCTCATCGACGACGACGTGATTCTGACGGCGGGGCACTGCATCACCAACGCGACCGACTGCGCGGGCACGAGGTTCGTCTTCAAGTACGCGCGTTCGTCGGCGACGGCGCTCGAGACCATCACCACGCAAGACGTCTTCTCGTGTGCGGGCATCATCGCGAGGGCCGAGACGACGACCGCGCAGGGAGCAGTCGACTACGCGCTCATTCGCCTCGACCGCTCGGCGGCGCCGCGGTTCACGCCGGCGCCCGTGCGGCTCTCGACGTCGAACCTGGTGACGGGGCAGCGCGTGGGCGTCATCGGCAGCGGCAGCGGCGTGCCGTTCAAGATCGACACGGGCGGCAGCGTGCGCGACCCGGGCAACGGCGCGAGCTTCGAAGCGACGACCGACACCTTCGGGGGCAACTCGGGCTCGGGCGTGTACGAGCTCGATGGGTACTCGGTGGCGGGCATTCTCGTGCAGGGAGACACGGACTACGTGGCGAACGGCTCATGCAACGTGGTGAACGTGTGCCGCGAGACGGGCTGCAGCGGAGAGACGGTGGTGGCCGCGCACGTCGCGGTGGCCGCGCTGTGCCGTGCGAGGCCCACGTCGAAGCCGTGTGGCGTGGCGGCGCCTCCGCCTTCGCCGCCGTCACCCGCCTTCGCCTTCTCGGGCCGCAGCACGAACAACGCGACGCGGAGCACGGCGAACCAGACGGTGACGCTGCGCGCGGGGCAGACGCTGACGGCGGGCACCTGCAACGTCGCCGGAGCCACGGGCACGGGCGACACCTGGGTGCGCATCGCGACCTCGAACACGGCGCTGACGACGGTGGCCTCGAACGACGACGCATGCGGGCAGCTTTCGTTCGTGAGCTTCGTTGCGCCAGCCGACGGGAACTACGTCATTCGTGCGGGCTGCTACGCGAACACGACGTGCTCCGGCACCGTGGCGTACGAGATTCGCTGAGCTGAGGTGGTGGAGGGTGGCGCGCCCGCTCGAGCATGACTCGAGCGACCGCAGCGGGTCCGCATCTCCTCATCTCGGAGGGACGCTCGAACACGATTCTGGCGACCGTGAAGGTTGTCGAACTCATGCTCAGCTCCGCAGCTTGGCGCGACGCGCACTACGACTCGGGACGACCGTGACGGCGGTTGAAGTCATGCTCAGCTCCGCATCTCGGCGGGGTGTTCGAACACGGCTCGGACGACCGTGAAGGTGGTTGAAGTCAGGGATGCTCGAACACGACTCAGACAACCGCGACGGTGGTTGAAGTCATGCTCGCCGCAGCGAGGGCCGAACACGGCTCGCACGACCGTGACGGTGGTTGAAGTCATGCTCGCCGCAGCGAGGGCCGAACACGGATCGCACGACCGTGACGGTGGTTGAAGTCATGCTCGCCGCAGCGAGGGCCGAACACGGCTCGCACGACCGCGATGGCGGTCGACGTCATGCTCAGCTCCGCGCGACCCTCGACCACGACTCAGACGACCGCGACGGTGGTGAACTCTGCTCGCCGCAGCGAGGTCCGAACACGACTCTGGCGCCCGTAACGGTGGTTGAAGTCATGCTCGCCGCACGACCGCGGGGTCCGCATCTCGGCGCCCGCTCGACCTGACTCGGACAGTTGAAGTCATGCTCGCCGCACGACCGCGGGGTCCGCATCTCGGCGCCCGCTCGACCTGACTCGGACCGTTGAAGTCATGCTCGCCGCGGCGGCTCCGAACACGACTCGGCGCCCCGCGACGGTGGTCGAAGTCATGCTCGCCACTTCAGCGCGCCCGGTTTCCCGGCGCAGCGTGTCGGGCGCGAGTGCTTGCACGCCTCACGCCTCCGTGGTTCACGCGGGCCCCGTTTCGCGAAGAGGGGCCCACATGTTCCGCAGCGTTCTGGTCAGCGTTCTCGTCGCCACCGCAGCCTTCGCACAGGAAGACGGCGGAGCCTCCGTCGAACCGGCCCCTGCGCCAGCCGTCGAAGCACCTGCCGCCGCGGCCGTCGTCGACGCAGGCACCGAGCCCGCCCCGGCGCCGAGCGAGTTCAAGGCCTCGGTGCACGGCTCGGTGCGGCTCGCAGGCTCGTACGTCAACGCCTTTCCCCTCGACGCCGACGGCACGAAGCTGTCGCCGACGCCCATCGAGTCGCGCATTCGCATCAACCCCGAGGTGCGCTTCAAGCGCTACGGCCTCATCGCCGAGTTCGACGCCGTCACGGGCGCGCTGTACGGCACACCGGGCAACACGCTGGTCGGCACGCGCGTGCCCTTCCCGGCGCTCAAGCCCGTCGAGCTGCGGCAGCTGTTCCTCGAGTACCGCTGGAGCTGGGGCCTCGCGCGGCTTGGCCTGCAGACGAACCACTTCGGCCTCGGCATGCTCGCGAACGCGGGCGCGAAGGACTCCGAGCCAGGCGAGTTCGGGCACCAGCACTTCGGCTCCCTCGCGGCGCGCGCGCTGCTGGCGGGCCGCCCCTTCATGAGCCTGGGCGGCGGTTGGCTCGCGGTCGAGCCCGTGCTCGCGTTCGACCTCGTGGTGCGCGACTCGACGGTCGACCTGATGGAAGGCGACCGCGCGCTGCAGGGCATCGTGGGTGTGCGCCTGAACGTCGACGAGAAGAACAACCTCGGGCTCTTCGCCATCTACCGCTCGTCGCGGCCGCTGAACTCGATCACCGGAGAGCGCTCCATCGACGTGCTGGTGATCGACGCATCAGCGCAGTGGCGGTTCATCGAGGGGCTCGACGTGGGCGCCGAGGTCGCGGGCATCACGGGCACGACGACGCAGACGCGCACGGCCGAGAACCAGCTCATTCAGGTGCGCCAGCTGGGAGCGGCGGCGAAGGCGAGCTACCGAATCGGCAGCCTGGGCTTCAACCTCGACATGGGCTTCGCGTCGGGTGACAACAACCCGTACGACAACCAGCTCACGAGCTTCCGCTTCGACCGCGACTACAAGGTCGGCCTCGTGCTGTTCGATCAGGTCATCGGCTACCAGAGCGCGCGCAGTGCGTGGCGTGCGGCCGACGCGAACCTGGTGGGCGTGGCACCCGAGGGCGTGTCGCTGTTGCCGAACGGCGGCGCGGTGACGGGCGCCTGGTACATCTTCCCCCGCGCGCGGGTGCGCGTGGCGAGCCTGGTGGACATCTACGGTGGCCCGCTGTTCGCGTTCGCGTCGGCGCCGCTGACCGACCCGTTCAACACGCGCGTGCTCGCGGGCGGCGTGCCGGTGAACTTCCTGAATGGCAATGGCACGGGCCTG
>JAEUJR010000586.1 GCA_016793585.1 Archangium sp. | reverse complement strand
GTACTTCACGTTGTCGAGCGAGGCCATGTCGACCTTCACCAGCATGCCGTTCAGATAGAACGACTGCTTGATGCCCATGAGCTCGAGCTTCCCCTCCTTGCGGATGATCTGGTTGATGTTGTCCTGAAGCTGGCTCAGCGGCTTGTCGAAGACCGTGTTGTCGGGGTCGTACATCTTGACCGAGCGGATCAGCATGTAGAGCGCCGAGACGAGCGAGCGCGCCATGCCCTGCAGCTTCTCGCTGTGCTCTCGCCCGTAGCTGTCGAGCAGCTCGCTGTCGCCGGTCGAGGCTTTTGCGATCTGAAGGTTCTCGGCCATGACTCAGGCCTCCTTGTCGGGGTTGCCGAAGAGCGCCTTGCGAACACGGGCCAGGTGCAGCTTGGCGTGGTTGTGCACCTCGGGCGGCTGCGATTTGTCCTCGAGCACTTCCTGCAGCAGCTTCGCCGTCTGGATGTTGCAGGCGCCGCCGAGCCCCGCGACCGCGAGGATCTTGTCCTGCTTCACCTTCTCTTTGTTGAAGAGCCCGGCTTTCACCTGCAGCAGCTGGGTGAAGTAGGCGATGGCGCCGTTCACGCCAGTCGAGCCGATGGCCGAGTAGAGCGCTTCGTGCTCGGCGGGTGATCGCTTCTCGAACGTCGGGTCTTTGACCAGCTTCATGAGGTCGAGGAACGCCTTCTCGCGGTCGAACTCGGGCAGCACGCGCGCGGCCTGAATGCGCACCTGCTGGGTGTCGTCATCGAGCATCGCCGCGATCAGCTTGCGCGCCTCGCCGGTGCGGCCACGCGCGATGATGCTCATCACCTCGAGCTTCACCGCGAGGTTCTTCGAGCGCAGCACCGTCGAGAAGAACTTGAGCTTCTCGGGGTGGTTCGCCCGATCGAGCACGTAGATCATGTCGCGCACGACCTGCGGCTTGTCGCTCTGCAGTCGGTTCACGAAGGGGTCGGGCAGATCCTTCGCGAAGGGGATCATGACGTCGCAGAGCAGGGTGCGGTTCTCGGGCAGCTCGATCACCTCGAGCGCGTCGAGTAGCAGCGGGACGCAGTCGGCGCCCAGGTTCGACAGGTACCGCACGATGTCCTGCGGGTTCTTCAGGCGCGTGAACTTGATGATGTCGGCGACGCGGCCGACGCGCTGCTCTTCGCCCATGCGGGCCACGAAGTTGCGCAGCAGGCGGCCGATGGCGCTGTCCGAGCCGGCGCGCTGCTCCATGGCCTTCAGCTTGAGCACGACCTGGTTGATGATCGTGAAGTCCTCCTGCAGCAGCATCGCGTCGAGCAGCTGCGTGAACATGTCGGTGAGCAGCTCGGCGTCGTCGACGCCGCTCTCGACGACCTGAAAGACGGCGCTGATGAGCTTGGGGAAGAGGCGCTGGTTCTCTTCGTCGTGAATGTCCTTCTGGGTGCGGGCCTTGAAGGTCGCGTCGGCGGTGACGCCGGTGATCACGACGCCACGCATCTGCTCGACGTTGTCGAGCTTCATCTCGAGATCTTCTTCGGTCACGCGGGCGAAGCGCAGGAAGTCGTCACTCGCGGTGCGCAGGCGACGCTGCAGGTAGTCCACCACCTTGTCGACCTCGACCTGGACCTCCTCTTCGGAGAACTCGTCCATGCGGAAGCCTTCGACCATGATGTATTCGAAGTGAGGCATCTGCGCGCGCCACAGCTGCGCGTTCAGATCTTCGGCGCCGCGGTCGGGGTCGGAGAGCGAGATGACGGTGAAGGCCGTGAGCTCTTCGATGGTGAAGCCAGGCCGGAACATGAGCTGCCGAATGCCGTCCTTGAAGAACTTGTAGGGCAGCTGGCTGTCTTCGCTGAACAGGTCCTGTTTGAAGAGCTGGAAGTTGGTGACGTCGACCTTCAGCTGCAGCACGCCAAACTCTTCGAGGTACTGGGTGAGCGCGACGTGGGCCTTGGTCAGGTACTCGCCGTACTTCGACTCGTTGTGGCGGTACATGCCGATCATCTTGATGCCCTTGAGCAGGTGGTACGCGACGCTTCGCGCGATCTCGACCTGCTTCTTGATCTTGGGGTCCGCCATCGGATCGGGAGGCGGTGCCGCTGCTGCTCCCGGAGCCAACGATGCTGCCGCTGGTTGTGCCATGGCGCTGGAGTGTAGCGCCGGCAGGCGAGGGTGCGCGTTCGTGATCGTTTCCCCCGAAGGACGAGGGGTGTGACCTCAGCCCACCTGTGCCGCGTTACCGAATCGCGTCGCGCAGGCGGCGGGTGAGCACCTTGATGATGCCCATCGCGATCTCGGGCTTCTCGGTCATGATCTCCTGGAAGTCTTCACGGGTGATCTTGAGTAGCGCGGTTTCGTCGAGCGCAGTGACGGTGGCGGAGCGGGGGGCGGCGTCGAGAATGGCCATCTCTCCGAAGCACTCACGCTCTCCGAGCTCGGCGATCACGCGATCTTGTTTGTGCACGCGCACCTTGCCGTCGATGACGAGGTACAGCGCGTCGCCGGCTTCACCCTCGGCGAAGATCTCGTCACCTTGATCGCGGCGCTCCTCGCTCGAGATGAGCGCGACGGCGGTCAGATCTTCTCCGGGGATCTGGGAGAAGAGATCGATCGACTTGAGGAAGAGCACCTTCTCGACGGTGGAGATCATGAGCGCCTGCGGCGGGGCAGCATAGCTCGGGCCTTCGTGCGTGCATCGTCGGCAGTGAGGTCATAGAGCGGCTGCATGGACTGGAAGCTGGTCGGCACCACGTTCCTCGCGGTCTTCGTCGCCGAGCTGGGAGACAAGACCCAGCTCGCCACGCTCTCGTTCGCGAGCTCGGGGCAGTCTCGCCTGTCGGTCTTCGTGGGCTCGGCGCTCGCGCTGGTCGCGACCTCGGCCATCGCCGTGGTGGCCGGGGAGGCGCTCAGCCGTGTCGTCCCTCCGCTGACGCTGCAGCGGCTGGCCGGCGTCGCCTTCCTGGTGATCGGGGTGTGGGTGCTGGTCGCGACGTTCAAGGGCTGAGTCACGCCGACGGCGCCTGCTTGATGGCGTCGAGTTGCTGCTGCACGAAGGGCGCGTCGTCGAACTCCCGCTCGGTGGCCAGCGCTCTCGCGCGCTCGGGGTCGACCGCCCGCAGCGTCGCGAACGCGATCTCGCGCACGATGGGGTTGGCGTCGCCAGCTGCGGCCTCGAGCGTCGGCGGGCGCGCGTCGTGGGTGATGCTGGCCTCGGCGCAGCACCACACGGCGCAGGCGCGCACCCAGGCCACCTCGTCGCGGGCCAGCTCGAGGAGCGCGGCCTTCGCGTCGAGGCCTTCTGCGCGCGGGTACAGCTCGGCGACGGCCTTGAGCTTCTCGGCGCGCGGCTGTTCGTCGAGCAGCGGCAGGAACCGGCCCTTGAGCTCGCGATCGAGCAGGTTGTCGAGCAGCTCCACGGCGTTGCCACGGCGGCGCGCGGCATCGGCTGCGAGGGCGTCGCGAATGCCCGCCGAGATCTGCTCCATGTCGGCGTCGGGGTAGAGCACCGCGAGCAGCAGAAACAGGCGGCCCTCGATCTGCGAGACCTTCTCGGTGAGCGCCGAGGCGAGCAGGGCGCGCGCGGCGGGCTCCCCGGTTCTCGGGGTCGACGCCGCAGGCCCACCGCCGAGCCCCAGCACCTCGGCCTGGTGCAGGGCCTTCCACGCCCGGGCGAGCTCACGGTCGAGCGCCGCGCGCACGGGCGCTTTGTCTTTGAGCACCAGCCGGCGGCCTTTCACCGTGCGCGCGAGCGCCTTGTAGAGCCGGCCGCGCAGCTCTTCGTCGGGCTCGGCGAGGTGCTGGGTGATGACGTCGATGGCTTCGTTGGTGCCGACCCGGCCGAGCACCCGCGCCACCGCGCGCCTGATGTTCGCGTCTTCGAGCTGATTGCCCAGCACCTTCGCCAGCGTCGGCACGATCGCGACCCCGAAGTTGGTGAGGGCGTCGGTCGCCTCGCGAGCCGTCTCGTGGCTCTGCGTTCGGTAGATGAGGGGAATGACGAACTCGGCGCTCTTGAGCTGGCCCGCCGCAGTGACGGCGGCGCGACGAACGCGCGGGTCGGGGTCGCTCATCAACTGAAGCACCGGCTGGTAGAAGTTCGTCACCCCGATGGCGCCGAGCACCTTCGCCGCGTGCAGCCGCATGACGTTGTCGGTGTTGTCGATGAGCGCCTTGAGCGCCTCGGCCGCCACCAGCACGCCGTCGAGCCCGCCGTAGCGGATCATGCCCGTCACCGCGGCGCTGCGAATGCGCGGGTCGGCGTCCTGCAGGAACATGCGCACGCTCTTGACGGCCTTGTCGCGGCCGATGGCGCAGAAGGCGTCGATGGCTGCGGCGCGCACCGCGGGGTCTGGGTCTTCGAAGCGGCGGAAGACCGAGTTCGCAAAGCGCATCGTCTGGCGGTGTGCGTAGTACTCGAGCGCCTTCACCCGCACTTCGGAGTCGGGGTGCTCGAGCAGCCGCTCGACCTGAATGTCGAGCGACAGCTTCTCGAGGTGGGGCAACAGCGCGAGCGCGTTGAGCACCTCGCGCGTGTCGTCGCTGGCGAGGGCGCGCTCGAGCACGCCGCTGGTCGACCCGTCGACGACGTTGACCCGGGCGCCCGCGAGATCGAGGCGGCGGTTCTTGAGGTTGTCCTGCAGCGTCTTGATGTAGCGGCTGCGCAGGCTCGAGACGACCGCCAGCCACGTGCCTCCGAGCACGAGCGAGATCCACGCGAGGCGGTAGGGATCTTTGCCGACGAAGACGCCCCACAGCTTCAACGTCACGCCCGCGAGCCCGATGGCCGTCGGCTTCACGACGCCATCGATGAAGGCCTTGGCGGCGACGCGCGCCTGCGAAGGCACCGGCAGGTAGAGGATCTGGGTCGTCGCGTCGTTCACCGAGTAGCGGAACAGCGTGTCGGCGCCCTTCGTGAGCGACGCGGCCCACAAGGCAGGGAAGAGCACGAGCGCCGCGTTGCCGAGGGTGAGCGAGAGCGGAAGCACCGCCAGAGAGCCGACGACGCCGGCGCGGTTCAACAGCCGGCTGGTGCCGAAGAGCTGCAGGCCCAGGGCGAGCACGCCGACGACTGCGCTGAAGTACCCGAAGTAGGCCGCGAGCTCGTCGGTGGGCACCTTGTCGGCGGCCACGACCTTGAACTCGAAGTCGACCAGGGTCGTTGTGAAGAAGGTCACGGCGGCGAGCAGCGCCACCGTGCGCAGGTGCCCGTCGGCCATCACCCGTGCAGCCCCGCCGGTGCGCCTGGCGGCGCTGGGCTTGCCACTCGCGGCCCGCGCGAAGAGGCGCTGACGGCCGAGGCGGCCAGCGAAGAACGACGCCACCGCCGTCGCCGCGAGCAGCACCAGACACATGATCAGCAGCGCGCTGGTGCCGAACGTCTTTGCAACCCTCGCCGACAGGAGGCCGATGAGAATGTTGGCGAAGGTGCCGCCCGCGCCGATGAGGCCGTAGAGCCGCTTGGCCTCCTGCGCGTTGAAGAGCTCGTTGGCCAGCGTCCAGAACTGCACGAGCACCAGCGCGCCCATCACTTCGACCGACACGTAGATCAGCGAGTACACCCAGGGTGGGTGGTTGCGCTCGAGCACGAAGAGCAGCCCGAACAGCATGGCGAACGTCGAGGCCGAGCCGAGCGCCATGAGATCGCGGCGAACGCGGGTGGCGAGGCGGCCGTAGGCGAGCCCGGTCGCGGTCACGGCCACGGCCGAGAGCACGTACATCCACGCGAGCTGCGACCGATCGCCGTGGGCGAGGAAGAGCGCGTCGCGAACGCTGCGGCCGGTGAGGAACGAGCCGACGGCGAAGAGGCTGTGCAGGAAGAGCGCGAACGTCAGTTGCCGTTCGCCTCGTCGTACGGGGAGCACGGCTTCGAGGATCCGCAGCAGCACGCGGCGCAGCGTAGCAACACCCGCGTCAGCGGGGCGGCGATTGTAGCGCGGCCAGCAGTGTCGCCTGCTCACCCACGTCGAGCGCGACGCCCTGCAAGCGGGCCTCGAGATAGCGGCGGGTCGCGCGGGCCACTGCCGGCGCGAGGGGGTGGGCGGCTCGGGTCATCGAGGCCGAGAGCTCTTCGATGGGCAGCTCGTCGACCTGCGCGACGCCCGCGAGCTTGAGCCTGCCTTCGACCTGCTCGAGGAAGGTGGTGGCCGGGTGAAGCCGAGCCGCGGTCTTTCGGCGAAGCCAGAGGCCCACGATCAGCAGCACCAGCCCGAACAGCCCGACTCCGACGCGCAGGCCCCCGGTGTGATCGGCGGTGGGCGCCTTCACCCGCTCATCCGACGCGGGGGCCGGTGGCCGCACGAGCGA
>JAEUJR010000448.1 GCA_016793585.1 Archangium sp. | reverse complement strand
GCCTCCGCAGTGATCGTCTTCATGGCGAAGCCCGTCACCTCGAACCCGCTGAAGGACTTCTTCCTCGGGCGCATCGAGCAGCCGCAGCTCTGGGGCGGGCGCGTCGACGCGAAGATGTACCTGTACCTGGTGGGCGCGGTGATTCTCGAGCTCAACCTGCTCTCGTTCGCGGCGCACCACGTTCAGTTGTACGCCTCCGACCCGAACCCCGGCGTGTACCTGTACGTCGCGCTCTTCTCATTCTTCCTCTGCGAGTACCTGTTCTTCGAAGAGGTGCACCTCTACACGTACGACTTCGTCGCCGAGCGCGTGGGCTTCAAGCTGACGTGGGGTTGTCTCGTCTTCTACCCGTACTTCTATGGCGTCGGCCTCTGGGGCCTCGCCGAAGCGCCGAACCCGCACCTTCCATTCTGGGTGATGCCGCTCGTCACGACCCTCTTCTTCACAGGGTGGATGTTCGCGCGTGGCGCCAACATGCAGAAGTTCTGGTTCAAGCGAGACCCCTCGAAGAAGGCGTTCGGGCTGATCGTTCCCGAGGCGCTCGAGGGCAGGGTGCTGGTGAACGGCTTCTGGGGCCTGTCGCGGCACGTGAACTACCTGGGCGAGCTGCTGATGGCCTCTGGCCTCGCGTTGTCGCTCGGGCATGTGAGCGCGTGGCAGCCGTGGCTGTACCCGCTCTACTACGTGGCGCTGCTGTTCCCCCGGCAGTTCGATGACGATCGCCGCTGCGCGAAGAAGTACGGCCCCCTGTGGGACGCGTACGTGAAGCGCGTGCGCTGGCGTATCATTCCGTTCGTGTACTGAGCCGCCGATGTGCACGGCAGGTGGCACCTGCGCCCGCGTGCTCCACGTTGATGGGCTTTGACAGATCGCGCCGGGCGCCCGCATTTTTCCCTCGCGACGATTCCTCTGAACCGTTTCTTCGGAGGCCGTCATGCCCATCTCTTCCGTCTCCCGCGCCAGCTTGCTGTCGTCGTCGGCACAGGGCTCGCCAGTTCGTGAGCTGCAGCAGGCCCTCGCCGACGCTGGGTACGACCCGGGGCCGATCGATGGTGACTTTGGCCCTCGCACCCGCGCTGCCGTCATGGCGTTCCAACGTGATCGCGGCCTCGAGGTCGACGGTGTGGTCGGGCCCCAGACCTGGGGAGCCCTCTCGGGCGCCGCTCCCGCTCCTGCGCCCGTCTCAGACGTCGGCCAACCCACCTTGAGCCAGGGCGCGCGTGGATCCGCCGTGAGCGCACTTCAGCAACGGCTCGCCGCGGCAGGCTTCGACCCCGGTGGTGTCGACGGAGACTTTGGCCCGAAGACGAAGTCGGCCGTCATTCGGTTCCAGTCGGCGAGTGGGCTCACGGTCGATGGTGTCGTCGGCCCGCAGACGTGGGGCGCGCTCGGCGGAAGCTCGTTCGTGCCCGGCACTGGCGGCGTTCGAGGCCCCGTTCCGGCCAGCGGCGGCTTGCGTGATCGTATTCTGGCCATCGCGCAGGGAGAGGTCGGCACCCTCGAAGCGACCGGCAACAACGACGGCGACGTCACGAAGTACCCGGGCTAGTTCGGTCGCGGCCAGGAGTCGTACTGCGCCGACTTCGTCTCGTGGGTCATGCACCAGGCCGGCGGTGGGCTGAACGACCCATGGTGCCCGTCGATCAAGAACAAACTCGCCGCGTCAGGCAACTGGAAGGGCCGCAACGACCCGCAGCCGGGCGACATCGTGCTCTTCGATTGGGACCACGACGGCGTGTCGGATCACGTCGGCTTCGTGAAGCAGGTGAACCCGAACGGCACCATCACCACGCTCGAGGGCAACACCGGTGGGCCGGCAGGCGAGGGCGTCTGGGAGAAGACCCGCACGTGGGACTTCGTGCAGGGCTTCGGCAACCCCATCTGATCAGGGCGCCTTCGGCGTCAGTACGTCGCAGCGGTTGTCGAAAGTGCCGAACGACGCGCAGACGACGATCGGGTCTTCGCCCCCCTTCTTCGCGGCGTCGATCGCGCGACGGAAGAACTCGCGCGCCTTCGCGAGGGCAGGGCTGTCGGCGGGAATCGGTCGGGGCTCGGCGCTGTCGCCTTCGAAACGATCGTTTCGGGCGTCGAGGGCCGCGAGCAGCTCGTCGACTCCCGCGTCGCTCGCGATCAGCGAATCGATCGACGTGTTCTCGGAGAGCGGGTCGAAGTCGTAGCGCCCCTCGGCCGTCAGCACCCAGAGCAGCGCCAGGTTCGCCAGCACCTTGCGCTGCAGTACGAGATCGTTCGCCCGCTCCGCGGCTTCGAGCGCCGTCTCGTACGCGAGGTTCGCTTCTTCGGGGCGGTTGATGCTCCAGAACACGGTGCCGAGGTTGTTGGCGCTGGTGCCGAAGGCCTTCTCGTCACCGCGTCGGTACGTCATGGCGAGCGAGAACCAGCCGACGGCCTCCTCGAGCTGACAGTGTTTCGACCAGAGCCCGAGATCGTTGGCGACGAGGCCGAGCTTCACGCGGTCGTTCGAGCGGCGATGCAGCGCCAGCGCCTCGAGGTAGCGCTTTCGCGACGGCGCGCACTGGTGCTGGTCGAGCAGCGTGTCTCCTGCGCGATGGAGCGCCAACGCTTCCCCCGGCAGATCGTTCGCCGCGTGCGCCTTCGCGGCCGCGTCGAGCAGCATCGTGGTGGCCGCAGCCGGGTCGCCCTGCCGCTTCATGAGCGCAGCGTCGATGGCTGCCTGAACCACACCCGACGGCGCTGGGCCCGCGATGCCCGCATCAGGCACGCCCACGCTCTTCGTGCACTGGCACCCGGCGAAGGCGATCGACAGACACAGGAGCGCGACACGCATCGCCGACACGTATCGCATGCGACAGAAGGAGTGCTACGCGCGCGCGCATGAATCGAACGCTGCTCGTCGTGGTGCTCGTGGCGCTCTCGTTCGGCGTCACCGTGTCGTCCTGCGGCACCGCTCCCGCACGCTGCAGCGCGACGACGTGCTCGACCGGTTGTTGCGATCTCTCGGGCGTCTGCCAGCCGGGGAGCTCGTCAGGTGCATGCGGCGCGCGTGGCAACACGTGCACGGCGTGCGGACTTGGAGCGTCGTGCAGCTTCGGCACCTGCCTCGGAAGCTCCGGAGCGGGCTCGAGCGGAACTGGTGGCGGTTTCTCCGGCACCGGCGGCGGAACGTCAGGCACCGGCGGAGGAACGTCAGGCACCGGCGGTGGAACGTCAGGCACCGGCGGTGGAACGTCAGGCACAGGCGGTGGAACGTCAGGCACAGGCGGTGGTGCAGCCGCGACGTGCGATCTGGGGACCGCGCCGACCTGCCCAGTCGGCACAGCGTGTGTCCTCAACGGTGCCGGCTCGCTCGCGGGCACGTGTCTGCCTGGCCAGTGCGACACGCTCACGCAGAACTGCAGCGGCCAGAACAAGTGCGCCGTCGGCGGCCTGGCAGACGGAGGCGTTCTCCGACTGTGCATTCCCTCAGGGTCGCTCGCGCCGGGAGCAAGCTGCTCGACCGCGAACGATCAGTGCCAGACCGGCTCGCAGTGCTTGAACATCAGCGGGCAGTCGCTCTGTCGGCAGTTCTGCGGCTCTTCTTCCCTCACGTGCGCGAGCGGAACGCTCTGCTCCGCGATCATTCAGCTGGGCGTGGCACCAGGCGGAGAGCGCCACCTGATCTGCGTCGTTCCTCCCGCGTGTGATGCCCTCAACCAGTCGACGTGCGCGAGCAATCGATCGTGCGTCTTCTTCTCGAGCGGGTCGCCTCCGGGCTGCCTTCCGTTTGGCACCGTGCCAGTCGGCGGTACCTGTACTGGCTCGGCGCCGTGTGAGCGTGGCCTTCAGTGCGCTGCGGGGGTCTGCCGCTCCTTCTGCTCCACGACCGGCTCGCCGGGCTGTGCCACGGGCTCGTGTCAGCCCACCGGCACCGGCACCACGGGGTATTGCCAGTAGCTCGTCACTCGGCGCCGTACTGCTGCTTCAGCGCGGCCGGCAGGTCGCGAGCTTTCGTGATCTGTCGATACGCGCTCACGGCTGAACGCGGCGTGCGCGTCTTCTGGGCGTCGGTGCCGACCGCGTACAGCCCGAACTTCATCGCCATGCCGTGGTTCCACTCGTAGTTGTCGAGCAGCGACCAGAAGAAGAAGCCGCGCACGTCGGCGCCCGCGTGAATCGCCTTCTGCGTCATCGCGAGGTAGCGCACGAGCCAGCTCGCGGTTCGCTCGGCGTCGGGCGCGGCGTCGGTGCCGGTCTCGGTGATGTAGATCGGCTTGCCGTAGCGGCCCTTCGCCCAGGTGATCGCGTCGAAGATGCCCTGCGGCGTGTCGTCCCACAGCTCGAGCGAGAACGGGTCGAACGTCGACAGCACCGAGAACTGCGCGAAGCTGGGCGTCTCGGTGCCCACCACCTTCGCGCGGGAGTAGTAGTTGATGCCCAGCCAGTCGCAACGGCCGACGAGATCGTCGCGCGGAGGGCCGTCGGGTTTCCCGTCGATGTTCGCGTCCATCGTTCCGTTGATGACGCCGTCGAGGAAGAGCTGGTTGTTCAAATAGAAGACGTTCTCGGCGCCGCGTTTGTCGAGCGCGCTCTCGGGGTTCTTCGGCAGCGCCGGCGCGATCGGGTACACGATGCCGATCTCGGCCGGCTTCCCGTTGCCGTCGGCATCGGCGAGATCGTTCTGCTTCACCGCGTCGTACATGCGCGCGTGGCCTTCGATCATCGCGATGGCGACCGACCGCGCCTCTTCGAACTTCAGCGACACGGCGGGAGGGTTCACCCGGTCCTTGCCCGGTTGCAGGTAGCCGGGAATCACCACCGCGAAGGGCTCGTTCAACGTCGCCCAGAGATCGACCTCGCCGCCGAACTCCTTCGCGACGAAGCCGGCGTACCTGGCGATCTCACGGTGCAGGCGTGCCTTGTCGAGCCAGCCGCGGTTCGTGCAGGTGCTCAGGTTCTGGTGACAGGCGAGGCCGTCGTGAATCCACACCGGCAGCGTGTAGTGATTGAGCGTCACCAGCGGCGTGATGCCCTTCGTCTTGAGCGACGCGAACATCGCGTGGTAGCGCGCGATCGCCTCGGCGTTCGCTGCCGCCGCGAGCTGCGCGCCCTCGAGCCCGTCGGTCGCGTTCGGGAAGATGCGGCTCCACTCGAGCGACAGCCGCATGCCTGACAGGCCGAGCTCGTCCTTCGCGCGCCCGAAGTCCTGCTCGTACAGTTCCCAGTGGCCCGGCGCCGACGACGGTGGGTCCCACGTGAAGTTCGACGCGACCGCCGGGCTGAGCTGCGCCTTCCCGGTGATCAGCTGGTACCAGTCGCTCTTGCGATCTTCACACTGCTCGGCAGGCAGGGTGGGGCAGCCCATGTCGACCTGAAAGCCGGCGATCGAGGCGCCGAAGAGAAACCCATCGGGGAACGGCTTCGGCGCAGGCGTGCACGAGAGGCAGAGCACGAGGCTCGTCAGCAGCGGTCGCATGGCGTGACCTTCACCGAGCCGGCCCCCGAGTGGAAGTGCGTCAGCGCAGCTCGCAGCGGCCCTTGACGCAGACGGCGGTGAGCGTGAGCGCGTTCGCCGGAGTCACCGCCACGCCGTCGCAGAGCTGATCGCAGTTCACGCCGCCCGTCGCGGGCATCACGCACGCCAGAAACTCCGCGCGCACCACGCCGACGTGACGTGAGCAGCAGCCGTCGGTCGCGACCTTCAGACACTCTTCGTCGAATCGGCAGGCGCGAAGCAGGTCGGGAATCGCGCCTGCAGGCATCGCCGGTTGCGAGCAGGTGCCACCTTTGGCGTACGCCCACGGTGACTCGCGCTTTGGAACGCAAGCCAGCACCAGCAGCAGCGGGAGCAGCGCTCTCAGACGAAGAGGCTCGACAGCGACTCGGCGCGATAGATGCGGGCGATGGCCTCACCGAAGAGGCGCTCCGAGCCGACCGCGCGAATCTTCGAGCACGACTGCGCCGACTTCGACAGCGGCACCGTGTCGGCCACCACCAGCTCTTCGAGCGCCGACTCGTTCACGCGCGAGATCGCGGGGCCCGAGAGAATCGGGTGCACGATGTACGCGTAGACGCGGCGCGCGCCCTTCTCACGAAGCGCCGCAGCGCCCTGCGTGAGCGTGCCGCCCGTGTCGATGATGTCGTCGACGATGATCGCGTCGCGGCCCTTCACGTCGCCGATCAGGTTCATCACCTCCGACGCGTTCGGGCGTGGGCGGCGCTTGTCGATGATCGCCAGCGGGCAGTTGAGGCGCTTCGAGTACGCGCGCGCCCGCTCGACACCACCCGCGTCGGGCGACACGATCACCAGCTCGTCGGTGTTGGGGAACTTCTTGCGCAGATCGTCGAGGAACACCGGCGACGCGTAGAGGTGATCGGTGGGAATGTTGAAGAACCCCTGAATCTGCCCCGCGTGCATGTCCATCGAGACGACGCGCGTGACGCCGGCGGTCTCGAAGAGATCGGCCACCAGCTTCGCGGTGATGGGCGTGCGCGCCGCCACTTTGCGGTCCTGCCTCGCGTAGCCGTAGTAGGGCACCACCGCCGTGATCGACGCCGCGCTCGCGCGCTTGAGCGCGTCGCACATGATCAGCAGCTCCATGATGTGATCGTTCACCGGCGGGCAGGTCGACTGGATCACGAAGGAGTCGAAGCCACGCACGTTCTCGCCGATCTCGACCTGAATCTCGCCGTCGCTGAAGCGGTTCACGTCGCACTTCGAGAGCGGGCGCTTGAGGTACTCGCAGATGCGATCGGCCAGCGCACGGTTCGAGTTACCGGAGAAGACCTTGAAGTCGTGACTGACGGGCATGACGCGCGGAGTACCCGATCACTTTGACGGCTTCAATGTGGGCGCGACGATCACGCGATGGATCAATCGGGGTCGGCGTACGCCTCGGCGGCTGGCGCGCTCGACCCCGGCCTGCCCGTCGGGTTCGTCACCTTCTCGTACTCGGCGAGCACGATCTTCTCGAAGCGCTCCCGGGTCTCGGCGTTCAGCGGGTGCGCGATGTCTTTGTAGGTGCCGTCTTTTCGTTTCTTGGCGGGCATCGCGACGAACAAGCCCGCTGCGCCGCTGATCACCTTGAGGTCTCTGACGACGAAACAGCCGTCGAGGGTGATGGTGACGTACGCGCGCAGCTTGTCTTCCTCGACCGGGAAGATCTTCACGTCGGTGATGTCCATACTGCCCCCGATGCCGGTACCCGGTGTTCGAACAACTCGAAGAATGATGCGTGTTTCATCGGTTCGACAAGGGCCACCACGCGAACAGCCGCTGTGAGGTGATGGAACGGCTGGGCATTCTTGACTTCGGGGGGTCGATCGCTGATGAAGCGCGCGCCGTAACGCCGTACCCACTTGCTTCGGAGACAGTGCCATCGCTACCGCACGCGACCAGAGAACCGACCGCCGCATCAAAGCCCGTGAAGTCCGAGTCGTCGGATCACAGGGTGAACAGCTCGGCGTGATGCCGACCGACCAGGCGCTGGCGCGCGCTCAGGCCGAAGGCTTGAACCTCGTTGAAGTCAACCCGATGGCCCGTCCTCCGGTCTGCAAGATCATGGACTACGGCCGCTTCAAGTACGAAGAGAAGAAGAAGGCCAACGAGGCCAAGAAGAAGCAGGTCGTGGTGAAGGTGAAGGAAGTGAAGCTTCGCCCGAAGACCGAAGAGCACGACTACGAGACCAAGCTGCGTCACGTTCGTGAGTTCATCGAAGAGGGCAACAAGGCCAAGATCACGATCATGTTCCGTGGCCGCGAGATCACCCACCGCGAGCTCGGCACTGCCATTCTCGACGACGTGATGACCGACACGAAAGACATCGCGGTCGTCGATCAGCAGGTGCGCCTCGAGGGCAAGACGATGTTCATCGTCCTCGGCCCCAACCCGAAGATCGCTCAGCGTGCCCGCGATCTGCACCGCCAGGCCCTCATCGAGTCCGAGAAGGAGAAGGCCGAGCGCAAGGGCGTCTCGCCGTCTGCTCCCCGCACCGGTCCCGACGAAGACGCCGCCGAAGCGCCGATGGTCGCTCCGCCGCCTGCAGCCACCGTCGAGGCGCCGCCACCCTCGGCTCCGAAGGCCTGAGCTTCACCAGTTGACAGCCCCGGAGGTTGGCGGTAGTGCCGCCGTCCTTTTCCGGAGTTCAAGGAATCTCGTCATGCCCAAGTTGAAGACCCGCAGTGGGGCGAAGAAGCGCCTCCACGTGAAGAAGTCTGGCAAGGTGAAGCACGCCAAGGCGTTCGGCAAGCACCTGTTCACCCACGCCAAGTCGATGGACCAGCGCCGCCGCAACCGCGGCACCGGTCTTCTCCGCGACATGGACGCGAAGAAGGTCGTCAAAGAACTTTTCCCCTACGGAGCGAACTGAGTCATGCGCGTCAAGAAAGGCGTCAAGGCGCGTCGTCGCCGCAATTCAATCCTGAAGCTCGCCAAGGGTTTCCGGGGCCGCCGCAAGAACTGCTACAAGCGCGCGAACCAGGCCGTCGAGCGCGCGCTCGACTACGCCTCGCGTGACCGTGCTCGCAAGAAGCGCGACTTCCGCAGCCTGTGGATCGTTCGCATCAACGCCGCGGCTCGTCTCACGGGTCTCTCGTACTCGCGGCTGATCGACGGCCTCAACAAGGCCAAGGTTGCCATCGACCGCAAGATCCTCGCGGACCTCGCGGTTCACGATCCCGCCGGCTTCAACGCCGTCGCCGCGCTCGCGAAGGCCTGAGTTTCGGTCTTCGCGGTTCGTTCGGGGCTGCTTCTCCACTGGAGGGGCGGCCCCGAGTCGTTTCTGAAGGTCAGTGACGTAGAGGCGACGCGTCATTTCGGGTAATGCCCGACGACATGCAAGACCGCTTGAAGGCGCTGGCCGAGGCCGCTCGTACCGACATCTCGAATGCCCAGAACGCGCAGCAACTCGAAGCGCTGAAAGGGCGCTTCCTCGGAAAGAAGGGCGAGCTCGCCGCGGTGCTCGGGTCGATGGGCAAGCTGGCTCCCGACGAGCGCAAGGCCGTCGGTGAGATCGCGAACAAGGTGAAGGGCGAGATCGAGCAGCTGCTCGCCGCCGCGCAGACCCGCCTCGAAGACGCCGCGCTCGAAGAAGAGCTCAAGGGCCCGAAGCTCGACGTGACGTTGCCAGGCCGCGCCGCGCAGTTCGGCCGTCGGCATCCCGTCTCCCAGACGCTCGAAGACATCGTGCGCGTGTTCTCGCGCCTGGGCTTCGAGGTCTACTCGGGGCCCGAGATCGAGCTCGACTGGTACAACTTCGAGGCGCTCAACGTGCCGGCCGATCACCCCGCGCGCGACATGCAAGACACCTTCTACGTCGATGCCACCTGGCTGCCGAAGGGCGTCGGCCCCGTGGTGCTGCGCACGCACACGTCACCCGTGCAGATTCGCACCATGCTCGCGCACAAGCCTCCGCTGCGTGGCGTGATGCCGGGCCGCGTGTACCGCAAGGACAGCGATCAGACGCACACGCCCATGTTCCACCAGGTCGAGGGCCTGCTCGTCGACGAGAAGGTCACCTTC
>JAEUJR010000441.1 GCA_016793585.1 Archangium sp. | reverse complement strand
GACCGTCGTTCCTTTCGTGCGGGACGAGATCACGATCGGTCGTCAGGAGGGAAACACCATCCGCCTGACTGAACGAAACGTGTCTCGCCGGCACGCTCGCCTGTTGCGGCAGCAGGCTCACGTCCTCATCGAGGACCTGGGCAGCTACAACGGCATCAAGGTCAACGGAGACCGGATCACCGGTCAGGTCACGGTCCAGGACGGAGACCTCATTCAGATCGGCGACTACGATCTGGCGATTCAGCGCGAAGAAGAAGCGCGCGCTGCGTCGGCGACGGTGCCGCTCGAACCCGCCAGGGCTTCGGCTGCTCCGACGGTGAGACTGCCTGACCCAGGCGCGACGATGCCGGCCCTGCCGGTGGTGAGCGTGCCCGAGGCGGCCGAAGAAGACATTCAAGAGGCCCCGCCCATCGGCGACGAGCCACCCAAACACCAGTCGACCGCGGTCATTCGCATCGATCAGATCGCCGGGTCTCGGCCGCAGCGCACCGTCGCGAACATCGAAGCGAACGACGCGCCGCGCCTGGTGGTGCTCAACACCGACTTCGCGGGCCGCGAGTTCCCCATCACGCGCACCGAGATGCGCATCGGCCGCACCGACGACAACGACATCGCGATCGATCACCGCTCGCTCTCGCGCACCCACTGCAAGGTCGTGCGTGAAGACTCGGGCGAGTGGAAGGTCATCGACATGCAGTCGGCCAATGGCCTGATGGTCAACGGCGAGTCGTACGCCCAGGTCACCCTGCGCATCGGCGACGTGCTCGAGCTGGGGCACGTGAAGATGAAGTTCGTGGCGGCCGGCGACGCCGTCACGCTGACGCCCGGCTCCACCTCGTCGGTCACCACGCAGACGAACCAGGGGTCGTCGAAGGGCCCGCTGATCGCGGTCGCGATCGCGTTGCTCGTCATCATCGTCGGCGGCGGTGGCTACGCCATCTTCAAGAGCTCGGGCAGCGACCCGAAGCCCAAGCCGAACGTTCCCGTCGCGAACAACCCACCCGCCAACGGCACGCAGGTCGAGAACCCCGTCGAGCCGCCTCCGGTGAAGAACCCGGTGAACCCGCCGGTGAACGTGAACGACGACCCGACGGCGAAGAACGACAAGATCATCGCCGACGCCGAAGCGGCCATCGAAGAGCTCGACTTCACCACCGCCGAGGCGTGGCTGCGCCAGTGCAAGGTCGGCGAGTCGATCTGCCCGAAGGCCGAGAAGCTGCTCACCCAGCTCGCGAACGAGAAGCCCCTGGTGAAGGTGCTCGACGAGGCGAAGAAGGCGCTCGACAAGGGCGACGTCGAGAAGGCGGGCACGCTGCTGCAGTCGGCGAGCGGCACGAAGCTGCTGCAGACGCGCTACCGCGAGCTCGATCAGCAGCGCCAGGCGGCCGTGCAGGCCATCATCGCGGCCAAGGCGAACCAGCCGCCCGTGGTGAAGCCGGTGCAGCCGCCGGTGGTGGTCGACCCGCCTCCCGTTGCCAACAGCGACGCGAAGAACGCCCAGCTCGCGAAGCTGCTCGAAGAGGGCAAGGCCGCGAAGAAAGAGAAGCGGTACGGCTCGGCGATTCAATCGCTCAAGAAGTGCCTCGAGCTCGACAAGAACAACGTCGAGTGCACCGTGGCGCTGGCCTCGGCGCACGCCTCGAAGGGCAACGACGAGAACAGCAACGTCGACAACGAGCGGGCGCGGGCGCTCTACCAGCAGTTCCTGAAGATCTGCCCGAAGGACGACAAGCGAATTCCGCGCGTCCAGGAAATTCTGAAATCGTCGTCTCAGTGAGTGAGGGGATTCAAGCGTGCGCGGCTCGCCACAGATCAAGATCCTCGTCGTCGACGACGAATCAGACAACGCCCAGATGTTCGACACGCTCCTCACCCGGGAGGGCTACGGCGTCACCACGCTCGCAGACCCGACGAAGGTGCTGGGCATGCTCAAGGAGCACGACTTTCACCTCGTGATCCTCGACGTGATGATGCCGAAGATGAGCGGCACCGAGGTGCTCGAGAAGATTCGAACCTTCGACGACGACATCGCGGTGATCATCGCGACGGGCTTCCCCACGGTCGAGTCGGCCGTCGCCAGCCTGAAGAACGCGGCGAGCGACTACGTGCGCAAGCCCGTCGAGCCCACCGTCTTCATCGAGACCGTCAAGCGGGTGCTCGACAAGAAGGGCATCACGCGCGACCCCGAGGCCGAGCTGCACCGCGGCATCGGGCGCTTCATTCGTGAGGGCCGCACGCGCCAGAACCTGACGCTGAAGCAGCTGGCCCGCCGCACCGGCCTGTCGGTCTCGTTGCTGTCGCAGATCGAGCGGGCCGAGTCGTCGGCGTCGATCGCGTCGCTCTACCGAATCGCGACCGCGCTGCGCGTGCGCATGAGCGAGCTCTTCGCCGACGTCTGAGTTGCCAGGTCGACGCTCGCCCGCTTTGTCTTCGGCTCACTCGCCTTTGAAGTGCGGAGTGCGCTTCTCGAGAATGGCCATACGGCCCTCGGCGGCGTCGGCGCTGTTGAACGAGCGGCGGCGCAGGGCCTGGTACTCGGTGCGGGCCTCGGTCGTGCCGCCGCCGTGAGCGAGCAGCTCGAGGCCGCGCTTCAACCCTGACACCGCCAGCGGCGCGTTGCTGGCGAGCTCGGCGCAGAGCGCGCCTGCAGCCTCGAGCGGAGCCGCAGCGAGCTCATCCACCAGGCCACGCCGCAGCGCTTCGTCGGCCCCGATGCGACGACCGGTCAAGAACAGGTAGCGCGCCGTCGCATCACCCACCCGCGAGCGGAAGCGATCGAGGCCCTTGAGCGAGTACACGACGCCCAGGCGAGCCGGCGGCATCGAGAGCACCGCGCGATTGCCACCGACGCGAAAGTCACACGCCATGGCCAGCTCGCAGGCGGCTCCGAAGGCCGGCCCGTCGATCGCGGCGACGCTCGGTGCGGGGTGCGCCATCAGACGATCGAGCACGTCGCTCAGGTGCTCATCGGGCAGCCGCGCGCCTTCGGCGTAGGTCGACAGATCGTTCAGATCCCACCCGGCGCTGAAGATGCCGTCGCCCTCACCTGCGACGAGAAACGCGCGCACGTCATCGGAGCTCGACAGCACCGCGTCGAGCGCGTCGAGCAACGACCCATCGATGGCGTTCTTTCGGCCGGGGTTCGAGAGCGTGAGCACCCGAACGCCTCCTGGCCTGTCGTCGACCCGCAGCGACGCGGGCATCAGCCGAGAACGACGAGCACGTCACCTTCGTTGACGGCCTGCGTCTCCTTGCAGCGAATCTCCTTCACGACGCCGCCGTCGGTGGCCTCGACAGGCATCTCCATCTTCATCGACTCGAGGATCACGAGCGTGTCGCCCGCGTTCACCGTCTGCCCCACCTTGCATTCGATCTTCCACACCGTACCGGTGATGTGTGCAGTCACGTCAGCCATCGTCGTCGCTCCAGGGAAAGGGGAAGAAGGTCAGGGTTTCGCGTGGTGCTCGAGGAACTTCGTGTCGATGCGGCCGGCGACGAACGCTTCGGCCTCGAGGATTCGCAGGTGCAGCGGCACGTTGTGCTTGATGCCCTCGATCTTGAAGCTGGCGAGCGCGTCTTTCGCGCGGGCGATGGCCTGCGCGCGCGTGTCACCCGAGATGATCAGCTTGGCGATCATCGGGTCGTAGTTCGGCGTCACGGTGTTGCCCTCGGCGTAGCCCGCGTCGAGCCGAACGCCCGTGCCGGTCGGCGGCTGGAACACCTTCAGCGGGCCGGGTGACGGGAAGAACTTCACCGGGTCTTCGGCATAGATGCGGAACTCGAGCGCGTGGCCGCAGCGCTTGACGTCCTCCTGCTTCACGGTGAGCGCCTCACCCGCCGCGATGCGGAACTGCCAGCCGATGAGATCGACACCGGTGGTGAGCTCGGTGACCGGGTGTTCCACCTGCAGGCGCGCGTTCATCTCGATGAAGTAGACCTGCCCGTCGGAGTACAGGAACTCGACGGTGCCCGCGTTCGCGTAGCCGAACGCCTTCGCCGCCTTGAGGCCCGCCTCGTAGAGCTGCTCGCGCACGGCGGTGTTCTGGCCGTCGAGGAACAGCGGGCTGCCTGCCTCTTCGACGACCTTCTGGTGCCGGCGTTGAATCGAGCACTCACGGTCGAGGATGTGGAGCGTGTGCCCTTTGAGATCACCGAGGATCTGCACCTCGAGGTGGCGCGGCGCCGGGAAGTACTTCTCGAGGTAGACGGTGTCGCGGCTGAAGGCGGCGCGCGCGCGATCGACGCAGGCGCGGAAGACCTTCTCGAGCTCGGCAGGAGAGTTCGCCACCGCCATGCCGATGCCACCACCACCACCCGCCGCTTTGCAGAGCACGGGGTAGCCGATGCGCTCGGCCTCGGAGAGCGCGGTCGCCACGTCAGCGACGGTGTCTTTCGTGCCGGGCACGATGGGCACACCAGCAGCCGCGACCAGCTTGCGCGCTTCGCTCTTGTCCTTCATGCGCAGCATCGCTTCGGGCGGCGGGCCGACGAAGACGATGCCGTTGTCGGCCATGGTCTTCGCGAACTCGGCGTTCTCCGAGATGAAGCCGTAGCCAGGGTGAATCGCTTCGGCCTTCGTCTTCTTCGCGGCCTCGAGCAGCGCGGCGACGTTGAGGTAGCTGTCCTTCGCGGGCGCGGGGCCGAGACGAACGGCCTCGTCGGCCTCCTTCACGAACGGCAGCTCGGCGTCGGCGTCGGAGTACACGGCGACGGTCTGCATGCCCATGCCGCGCGCGACGGTGATGATGCGGCGGGCGATCTCTCCACGGTTGGCGACGAGGATCTTCTTGAACATGGGTCCTCCCGAGCGGGCGCACCGTAATACGCGCTCCACGGCGCACCGGCGAATACCTTTTTCCCCCGCTGAACCTTCGACCGAAACTGGAAAGGGCGGCGAAGCACGAGGTATGAGCGCGCGCGATGCCTCGCCGTGCCGCCAGACAAGCGCAGATCTTCTCGCTCGCCGAAGCGCGACTGGCGCGGCGGCTGACGACCTACCGAGACCGGCTCGACAAGGTGATCCGCTCCAACAAGCGGGCGATCGGCAAGCTGTACACCACCGGCTCGCTCTTCACGAAGGTGGGCGCGCGGGCCGGGCGCGATCTGCTCACGGCGCACGAGCACCTGCTGCGCGTGGTGACGCTGCTCGATCGGCTCGGTGACGAAGGTGACGTGCCGGCGCCGAAGTCGATGAAAGAGGTCGAGGCCATCTTCACCGAGCTCGACACCCTGCTCGACCGAACCGGCGAGCTGACGGCGCAGACGTCGGAATTGCTCGGCGATCTCAAGCCCGAGAGCTGATCGGCGACGCCCACGGGCGCGAGCTGACGTCCCTCACCAGCGACAGCCGGCGTCGAACGCGCGACCTGTGCGTTGCCCGAGGTGATCGGTGACGCCTCACCGCCAGACGTCACGGCCCCGGTGGGTCGCGGTCGCGCAGCTTCATTCGACGCGGAGACCTGAGCGCTCGCCAGGTTGCTCGGTGACGCCTCACCGACGGAGCTGAAGCGCGTACGTCACGGACCTGGTCGGGCAGCGTCGCGCAGTTCATTCGAAGCGGAGGTGACGACTCCGTCGCTCACCAGCGATAGCCCGCGTTGAACCCGACGACCTGCGCGCTGCCCGAGTAGGTGCCCGAGAAGCCCGGAGCGGTGCTCGCCTGCGGCACGAGAAGCACCAGCTGGTAGCCCGCGTCGAGGTTGAGCCCGAACTCGAAACGGTAGCCGACCCCGAGGCAGAACCGCACGCGCTGCGCATCGGGAAGATCGGGCGTGAGCGTGTCGGTCGGCGTCGCGGTCTGGTCGTAGACAGCGCCAAAGCGGGCCTGAATGTGCTTCGTCACGTCGTACTCACCGCCGAGGTGCACCGACATGGTGTCGCGCCAGCGCTTGGGCAGCGGGTTGTCGAGATCGTTGTTCGTGAAGTCGATGAAGAGCTGACGAAACGAGCTCCACATCACCACGTTGACGTCGAGCCCGAGGCGCAGGCGCGGCGTCGCGTAGAAGCCGATTCCCACCGTGGCGATGTCGGGCATCGTGACGCTCGCGGTGATGGCCTGATCGGCGAGGCGCGACTGAAACTCGGGCGGAATGCTGCCGAAGTGCGCGCGCCCCTGGAACGTGAGCGGCACGTTCGAGCGCCACGTGAAGCCGTACGTGAGCCGATCTTCGATGAGCGTTCCCTGCACGCCCGCGTTCCACCCCAGGCCCCACGCGTCACCGGCGAGCGAGACCTTTCCCTCGGAGTCGATGAACGGCAGCCCTCGCTCGATGGCGACGGTGCCGCGAACGATCTGAACGCCCGCGCCGATCTTGAACTTCGGGTGAATGCGGTACGCGATGGTCGGGTTGAACGCGAACGTCTGCACGTTCGACGAGAGTGCGCGGCCACGGCCTTCCCAGGTGTCGGGCCACGTCGCTCCGGCGCCGAAGGGGTTGAAGACGCCGAGGCCGACCGAGAGATCGTCGGTGATGCCGAACGACGCGTTGAAGTTGATCGGCGTCGACAGCCTCGTGAGCGTCTGCGTGCTCTGGCCGCTCGCGTCCGAGGTGAAGACGATCGAGGGAATCACGAGCGACAGGCCGGCCTGCACGTCGAGCCCTCTGCGACCTGCGAGGCCCGCGGGGTTGTAGACGATGGAGGAGGCGTCGTCGGTGAGCGCGGTGACGGCGATGCCCATACCGGCCGCGCGTGCGTGATGCGTCTCGAGGCGAAAGCCGCTCGCAGCCGCGGTCGAGGCGAACAACACGACGAGGAGTGTGCGGGTCTTCATGGCGTCACCGGAACGTTCGCGGGAGCAGCGCCCGTCGAGAGGAACTGCGCGATCTGGCTTTGAACGACAGCCGTTGCGCAGGTGGAGGCGTTGAACGCGCCGTTCGTCGCATCACACTCGGGGTTGATGGTCGCCGAGCCGGGCGGCCCTCCGGGGTTCAGGAAGAAGCTGTGACGTTGGCTGACGGGCCACGTCGAGGGGAACCGGCCAGCTGCAGCCGTGCCCCCGTGCGGCGTGAACTCGAACCACGAAAGGCGCGACGGGTTCGTCGAGCGGAGTCCACTGCGCAGCAACTTCGTGGTGCCACTGTTCGGCAACACCACATCGCCTTCGATGAAGGGCACGAAGACGCGGCGATTGGTGTTCGACGAGTCGACCGCGGCGCGCACGAGGTTCTGGGGATCAGCAGGGTCGAGGATCGTTCGCGCGAAGACGATGAACGAATCGAAGCCAGCCGTGCCGGGCGTGACACCGGTCGCCGCGAGCCCTGCGAGGAAGCCGGCACGTTGCGTGGCGAAGCCCGGCGCCGTCAGCAGCACCTCGGTCTGATCGGAGCCCGCGACGTTGAGCACGATGCGAGAGGGCGTGGCGTTGGCTGCCGCGAACACCGAGCCGTTGAAGCTGCCAAGGCTCTGGCCCGCGTACTGAAGCTGCGTCGCGTCGAGCACGCGTGGCGCCAGGCGGGCCTGAAGCGAACCGGCGCCCGTCGCCGAGAGCACTCGAACGAGCTGCGCAAAGTCGGCGGCGCCCGCGTGACGGAAGTTGTCTCGCGTCGCGAAGAGGTTGGTGAGGTTCAGAAGCTGGTTGCCGCTGATGGTGACGTTGCTGGTGGTGTCGACTGCGAACTGGCCACCTTCACAGGCTCCGCTGGAGAGACATCGACCCTGCCCTGCGACGAAGCAGACCTCGTGACCGTTCGTCATCGGGTCACACGGCGCGGCGGTCGCGGGAGAACGAATCACGCAACGGCCCGTCGTCGTGCTGCAGGTCTGACCGACGGCATCGGCGCACGCCGAGTCTGGAGCAGCGAGTCCACGACAATCGGAACGATCGCCATGAAACGGCGTGTCGACCGCGATGGTGGCGAGGCCAGCCGTCGCGAGCGCGTTCGCTGCGAGCAACGAGTCGGACCTGCCGCGCGTGAGCCCGTGACCGAAGATGACGACCGGGTATCCGTTCATCGGCGCAGCTGCGGCCGGAACCGTGAGCGTGAACCGCGCGGGCCGTGCTTCGAATGCGGTGCTGAACGTTCCTCCCGGGCCGGTGAGCGCGAAGGGCAACACGAGATCGCCTTCGAAGATGGCGCCAATGGCCGCGTTCGGAATTCCCGCGGTGGTGAGCGTCGCGCGCGTCGCGGTGGTGACATCCGCCATCCACGTGACGGTGGTGGGCAGGGTCGACGCGTTCACCAGCCCCGTGAGGCCGCGAATCGGAGCCGTGATGCTCTGCGTGGTGAAGCAGAACGCGAGCGCCTGGGTGCTGCGTGGCGTGCCCGCGGCCTCGAGGCGATCGAGGCAGTCTCTGAAGCGGCGCCGAACGGGCTCGAGCTGCCGCGCCTGTGCAGTCGAGACGACGGGAATCGTGCTGGCGCCGGTGCCGTCGACGAGCGGGTTGCGCAGGCGAACGAGCGCGAACGTGGGCGCCGCCATCACCGACCTGCCCTGCGTGTCTTTCACCGAGGTCGTCACGTACGCGGCGTAGCGAGAGCTCTCGTCGAGCGGCGTCTGCGGCACCCACTGCAGCTGCTGAGGCTGATCCATCACGCCCGCGTCGTTGAGTGACGAGGTGCAGTTGAGACACGCGACGAAGCGCACACCGGCGTCGACGCTGCCGAGCTTCAGCAACCCAACACCCGACAACGAGCCTGCGTCGATGGAGCCCTGATCGAGCGCGGCCAGCGTCGGCGAGTTCTCACTCACGATCGGCGCCGTCGTCGAGAAGCCATCGAGCGTGTTGAGCCCACCGACCAGCTGGGCCTGCGTGGGTGACGCGCCGCTCGGTGTCGGCAGCGACAGCCGCACACCGGGCACCGCGTCGTCCCCGGGCGCTCCTCCGTCGGGCAGCACCACGACGAAGCCGCTCTGCACGCCGCCGTCGGGCAACGTGTTGCCGCGCAGCAGCTGATTGTTGGGGAATGGCACGACCCCCTGGGCGAGATCGAACGTGAGTTCGGGCTGATTCACCGTGTGAAACACCCACAGCCCCGCCACGTCGTCGCGCGGAATGCCGGTGCTCTCGAGCGAATCGAAGACCGGCTTGAGCGCGCGTCGCACCGGTTCGAGGCCGATGGCCTGCGCGTCACTCAGCAGCGTCACCGAACGGCACGAAGGCCCGAGGGTCGTGCACTGCGCGTCGACGAGTGTGTTCGACAGCTTCACGAACGAGAACGCCTGCGAGGCGACCAGCGGTTTGCCGCTGCGCGACCGAATGCCCGCTGGCCCGCCGAGCACCGTCACGGCGATCGTGCGGCCCTTGCCCCAGCTTCCACTCGCCGGGGTGATCGACAGACGGCCGGTCGTCGAATCGAACTCGATGGCAGGCGAACCGACGAGGGCCGGCCCCGACACCACCTGCACGCGCACGGTGTTGGTGTCGATGGAGGAGGGGTCGACGTCTCCCGACAGCTCGGCGACCGAGGTCGACGCGACGGGGAACCCGTTCAACGTGTTGAGGTAGTCGGTGATGAACTCCGCGTACGCAGGCGAAGCGCCAGGAGGAATCGGCGCGTTCACGAGCCCTGTCAGGGGGTTCAGCGCGAGATCGGTCGGCGTCGGCAGGCGGGCCGGAATCGCCGCGGGGTCGAAGACGAGCTCGGGCTGATCGATCGTCGAGAAGATCCACGCTCCGGCGACATCACGACGCGGCACGCCCTGCGCCTCGAGCGAATCGAGCAGGGGTTTGTACGTTCGGCGCAGACTCTCGAGGGCGATGGCCTGCGAGGTGCTGATCGGCGCGGCCTTCACGAACGAGTTGCACGCGGGGCCGAGCACTTCGCAATCGACCAGCGGAGCGGCGCTGCGAACGAGCGCCCACACCTGACTCCCGACCAACCGCTTTCCGCCGACGCCTTTGACGCCCGAAGCGCCGCCAACGACCGCGACCGAGATCGTCTTCGCGGTGCCCCATGAGCCAGCGGCCGGTGTGATGACGAGCCGCTTCAACCGCGAGTTCCACGAGATCGTCGGAGCCCCGACGAGCGCCCCACCCTGCTGCACCGACACACGCACCGTGCGCTCGTTCAGCGTCGTCGGGTCGAGGTCCTGCTGGGCGATCTCGGCGCCGGCCGCCGTCGTCGGAGGAAACCCGTTGAGCGTGTTGAGCCATGTGCGCGTCCACTCCTGCGCGGCGGCAGACGCGTTCGGGTCGATGGGCGACGCGACGAGCCCCTGCTTGATGGCGAGGTTGTTCGGTGACGGCACCTTCGACGCGGTGGGGTCGAATACGAACGACGCTGAGTCATCGATGCGAAACGTCCACAGCAACGCGAGATCAGCCCGCTGCACTCCAGCCGCGACGAACACGTCGATCGCTGGTTTGTACTTTCGCCGCAGCGTCTCGAGCCGCTTCGCCGTCGCCAGCTGATCCGCCACGCGCCGACCCTGATCTTCCGTGATCGTCGACGGAATGATCTCGGTCGTCAGCCGGCACGAGGTCGACGCGAGATCATCGCTCGGGCAATCGATGAGCTTGCCCGCGTTGCGAATGAACGACCACGTGGCGCTGCCGACACACGTGAGGCCAGTCTTGCTGCGAACGCCGTTGAGTCCTCCGACGATCGCGATCGCGTACCGATGGCCCGGAAGCCACCCGCCGGTCGGTGGAGCGATCGCCAACTGCCCCGGCGCCACCGGGCTCATCGAGTCGGTGTACGTGCGCGTGACGTCGACCATCGCGTTCGAGGCATCGAGATCGATCACCCGCACCGTCGAGGGAGTGACCGTCGCGGGATCGAGCGCGTGGGAGAAGGTGACGGAAGCTCCGGCGGCGGCCGGGAAACCATTGAGCGTGTTGAGCCAGTCGTAGAACCACTTGTCCGCAGCACTTGCCTCGGCTGGGACAGGAACCGTGAGCAGCCCTGTCGTCGTGTTGGTGACGAGATCGTTCGGCGTCGGCACCACGGGCGGAGCCGCCGACGGATCGAACCGCGCGATGACGAACTCACCCGGCGGTGTGTTGGGAATCTCGGGCGCGCAGGCGACGGCGAGCACCACGAGCGCGGCGTACCGGTTCTTCACGGTGAACCCCCTGAGCAGATGGGCAGACGGTGTAGCCACGTCGTCATTGGCCCATCGGCGAAAAGTGATTACGTGACGCGTCATGAAGGTCATCACGGTCTACGCGCGCATCTACGGGCAGGCGTTCACCAATGCGCTGGCGGCGATCGTCAAGAACGCGTGGACGTTGCTGTTGCCCATGGGTCTCGCGGTCGCGTGGCTGCTCGTCACCACGCGCGTCGGCAGCGCGATGGATCCGTGGTCGGGTGGCATGGTGATCGGCCTGGCCCGCAGCGCCGCGCTCAGCATCTACTGCTTCTTCCTCGGCGGCCTCGTCGCGCAGCAGAAGGTCGGGCTCGATCAACTCAAGACGAGCATCGGCACGTACTTCTGGTCGTGGCTGAACATCTTCTTCGTGCTGTGGATCGCGTCGCTCGTGCTGACGCCAGTCTTCGCGGCGAACCCGAACCTGAGCATGCCGCTCACGCTCGTGCTGCTCATCGCGCTCAACACCGTGCCCGAGACCATCTACCTGAAGGGTACGCGCGGCGGCATCGACACCATCACGCGCAGCTTCGCCTTCATGCAGGAGAACTGGATCGAGTGGTTCGTTCCGAACGGCATCGTCCTCGGGCTCGTGGTCGTCGGAATGGTGTTCGCCACCGTGGTGTCGTCGCTGCTCGGCACGCTCGGAGCCATCGGCAGCGGGCTGCTGCTCGGCATCTTCCTGCACATCTACGCCGTGTTCCGCGGCTTCCTCTACGAAGCGCTCGACGGCTCGACGCATCGCCAGCGCATGTTCCGCTTCCGCAACAGCTGATGAAGCGCGCGTCTCCGCTCTCGGTGCTCGCGGGTGTCGTGATCATCGCGGTGATGCCGGCGTTGCTCCTGCGCTCGATGTTCTCGGACTTCGGCTCGGGCGCCGCGACCGTCTGGCTCAACCCGAAATACGTCGCAGCCGGCTTCGGCTTCGCAGGCCTCGCGCTCGCGCTCGCCATCGCGGCGGTCGTGCACGTCGTGCGAAGGCTCCCGTGGGATCAGGGCAGCGGCCTGTTGGCGTTCGTGATCATCGCCGGAGGGTTGGCTGGCTGGACCGCGGCTCGGCCACTCGTCGCGTGGTGGGCGCATCACCACGGCTACGAGCGCTGCGAGGCGCAAGACCGATTTCAGGCAGGCAACGTCAGGCGCAACGACGTCACGCTGCACGCGTGGTGCACGTCACCGGTTCTGGGTCAGTGACGGCATCGTGAACGAGATGATCGTCAGCACCTTGGCCTCGACGCGCGACGCGAGGAACTGAAGCGCCAGCGAGCCGACCACCGACGCCTTCGACGAATCGACGTGAAAGCGCTCGAGCAACCGAATCAGCTCGACGTCGTCGTTCTCGGAGCGCTCGGCCGACAGGTCGTTCACGTTCAGCGAGCCGGGGATCAACGTCGGCGCCGACGCCTGCCACGCCGACAGCTCGGGAATGCGGGTGTGAATCTGCGACGCCACGCCGAAGCTGACGCGCTCGCGCACCGTGTCTTCGATGAGCCCCAGCAGCTGCCCGGCCAGCCCGCGCGCGGCGTTGTCAGGCAGGTTCAGGTTCGTCTTCAGCGCTTCGATGATGTCCACTTCAGTCGCCTTCGTTCTCGAGCAGATTGAAGTCGGGAATGTGCTCTTGCATGTACTTTCGCATGCGGCCGATGAGCGCGGCCTCGATCTGTCGCGCCCGCTCACGTGACACGCCGTACTGGGTGCCGATGTCTTGCAGGGTCATCGGCTCGTCGGCGATGAGGCGCTTCTCGAAGATGAAGCGCTCCTTGTCGTTCAGGTTCTTCGCGAAGTCGCCGAGCTTCTCTTTGAACATCTGGCGCAGCTGCGAGTTCGCGAGCGTGTCGTCGGCCGACGCAGCGGTCGAGGGCAGCAGACGATCGGCGCGTGACTCACGATCGTCGTCGACGTTCAGCGGCGCGTCGATGCTCACCTCGTCGTTGCCGAGGCGCTGATCCATCTCCACCACGTCCTGCTCGGTGACGTTCAGGCGCTCGGCCAGCAGCTTCGGCGTCACCTCGATGCCCTGCTTGGCGAGGCGCTCCTGCTCCTGACGCAGCTTGAAGAAGAGCTTCCGCTGGGCCTCGGTCGTGCCCAGCTTCACCATCTTCCAGTTGTCCATGATGTAGCGAAGGATGTACGCGCGAATCCACCAGGCGGCGTAGCTCGCGAGCTTCACGCCGCGCTCGGGGTCGAACTTCTTCACCGCCTGCAT
>JAEUJR010000440.1 GCA_016793585.1 Archangium sp. | reverse complement strand
GGCACGGTGCACCTCATCATCAACAACCAGGTCGGCTACACGACCGAGGCCGAGCAGGGCCGCACGCCGCTGTACTGCACCGCGCAGGCGCAGCTGCTCGACATTCCCATCTTCCACGTCAACGGCGACGACGTGGAAGCGTGCGTGCACGTGATGCGCATCGCGGCGGAGTACCGCCAGAAGTTCCACACCGACGTCGTCATCGACCTCATCTGCTACCGTAAGTACGGCCACAACGAAGGTGACGAGCCGCGCTTCACGCAGCCGAAGATGTACGCGGTCGTCGATCAGAAGCCGACGTCGCGCGCGATCTACGCGAAGGAGCTGGTCGCGCAGGGCCGCATCACCGACGCCGAAGCGAAGCAGGTCGCCGATGCGACGCTCGCGAAGTTCACCGAGGCGTTCACGAAGTCGAAGGGCGCCGGCTCGACCCTCGTGAAGGACCCGAGCCACCTGCAGGGCGTGTGGCGCAAGTACAACGGCGGGTTCGACAAGGACTCGCCGCAGGTCACGACGGGTCTGCCGATCGAGAAGTTGAAGTCGCTGCTCGAGCCGCTCGCGCGCACACCTGAAGGCTTCACGCTCCACCAGAACGTTCAGAAGGGCGTCATCAACGCGCGGCAGGAGATGCTTGCCGACAAGGCGCTCATCAACTGGGGCACCGGCGAGATGCTGGCCTACGCGTCGCTGCTGACCGAGGGGCTCAACATTCGCGTCTCGGGCCAGGACACCGAGCGCGGCACCTTCGCGCACCGGCAGGCCGTGCTGCATGATCAGAAGACCGGCAAGCAGGCGTTCCCGCTCGGCTCGTTCGGCCCCGGCAAGGCGCTCGTCGTCAACAGCCCGCTGTCCGAGATGGCGTGCGTGGCCTTCGAGTACGGCTACAGCCTCGATTACCCCGACGCGCTCGTCGTCTGGGACGCGCAGTTCGGCGACTTCGCGAACAACGCGCAGGTGATGATCGACCAGTTCCTCGCGGCCAGCGAAGACAAGTGGAAGCGCATGAGCGGGCTCACCCTGCTCCTGCCCCACGGCTACGAAGGCGCAGGCCCCGAGCACTCGTCGGCGCGCCTCGAGCGGTTCCTCGAGTTGGCGGCCGAAGACAACATGCAGGTCTGCTACCCGACGAGCTCGGCGCAGGTCTTCCACCTGCTCCGTCGTCAGGCGCTGCGCAGCATTCGCAAGCCGCTGGTGGTGATGACGCCCAAGTCGCTGCTGCGCCTCGCCGAGGCCACCAGCCCCTGGAGTGACTTCACGCAGGGTACCTTCAAGCGTCTCATCGTCGACCCCAACGTCGACATCCGCTCGCAGGCGGTGACCCGGCTCGTGCTCTGCAGCGGCAAGGTGTACTTCGACCTCGCGAAGCAGCGTGACGCGTCGAAGGACTTCAGCGTGCACATCGCCCGGCTCGAGCAGCTCTACCCGCTGCCCGAAGAAGAGCTGCGCTCGCTGCTGAAGTCGTTCTCCTCACTCAAGGAAGTGCTCTGGGTGCAGGAGGAGCCGAAGAACAGCGGCGCGTGGCGCTACGTGCTCGAGCCGCTGATGAACATGGTGAACGAGCTGCCGACGCGGCCGACCCTCAAGTACGTGGGCCGTCCCGAGTCGGCGAGCCCTGCCACCGGTTTCCTGTCCACCCACCAGTACGAGCAGAAGCTGCTCGTCGAAGAAGCGTTGTCGCGAGGGGCACATGTCCGTTGAGATCAAGGTTCCGACGCTCGGAGAAAGCATCACCGAAGCCGTCGTCGGCAAGTGGCACAAGAAGGTCGGCGACCAGGTCGCCGTCGACGAGCCGGTGGCCGTGCTCGAGACCGACAAGGTGACCATCGACGTGCAGGCGCCCGAGTCGGGCACCATCGAAGCCATCACCTTCACCGAGGGCTCCAAGGTGAAGATCGGCGATGTGCTCGCGAAGCTGGCGCCGGGCGCGGTGGCGGCGAAGGCGGCGGCTCCTGCTGCCGCCGTCGTTCCGCCACAGGCCGTGCAGACGTCTGCGGTGGTCGCGTCGAGCAGCGGCCCCAGCATCACGCCCGTCGCGCGCAACGTCGCGGCGGCCACTGGTGTCGACCCTGCGAAGGTTCAGGGCTCGGGCGCCAACGGCCGCATCATGAAGGACGACGTGCTCAAGGCCGCTCAGACGCCTGCGAGCGCGCCGCCGCCTGCCAACACACTCGCGACGCCGACCGGCCCGCGTGGCGAAGAGCGCGTTCGCATGACGCCGCTGCGCAAGCGCGTCGCCGAGCGCCTGCTCCAGGCCCAGTCGACCGCCGCCATTCTCACCACGTTCAACGAAGTCGACATGAGCGCGGTGATGGGCCTTCGCAAGCAGTACAACGAGAAGTTCGAGAAGAAGCACGGCGTGAAGCTTGGCTTCATGAGCTTCTTCGTGAAGGCCACCATCGAGGCGCTCAAGACGTTCCCCGCGGTGAATGCGAGCATCGAGGGCGAAGAGGTCGTCTTCCACCACTTCTACGACATCGGCATCGCCGTCTCGGGCAGCCGAGGGCTCGTGGTTCCGATTCTTCGCGACGCCGATCAGAAGTCGATGGCTGAGCTCGAGAAG
>JAEUJR010000420.1 GCA_016793585.1 Archangium sp. | reverse complement strand
AGAGAACCTTCCATGCCTTTGACCCGTGAACAGATCGCCCAGCGCGTCGCGAAAGAGCTTCGTGACGGCTTCTACGTGAACCTCGGCATCGGTCTGCCGACGCTCATTCCCAACTACATTCCGAAGGGCGTCGAGGTCGTGCTGCAGAGCGAGAACGGCATGCTCGGCACCGGCCCGTACCCGTACGAGGGCGACGAAGACCCCGATCTCATCAACGCTGGCAAAGAGACCGTCACCGCGCTGCCCGGCGCGTCGTACTTCGACTCCGCCGCCAGCTTCGGCATGATCCGCGGCGGCCACATCGATCTCGCGGTGCTCGGCGCGATGGAGGTCTCGGAGTTCGGCGACCTCGCGAACTGGATGATCCCCGGCAAGATGGTGAAGGGCATGGGCGGCGCGATGGATCTCGCCGTCGGCGCCAAACGCGTCATCGTCGCCATGGAGCACGCCACCAAAGACGGCGGCCACAAGATCTTGAAGAGCTGCGCGCTGCCGCTCACCAGCAAGCGCTGCGTGAACGCGATCTGCACCGACCTCGCGTGGATGGACGTCACCAACGAGGGCCTGGTGCTGAAAGAGCTCGCGCCCGGCGAGACGGTCGAGTCGGTGCAGAAGCTCACCGGGCCGACGCTCAAGGTGTCGAAGGACTGCAAGACGATGGTGTTTTGAGCGTGCCGGCTCCGCGTCAGATCTCGACGTTCGACGCGCTGCTGACCGAGGCGCGCGCGGTGGTGGCCGAGGCGCCGAACGGCTTTGGCTGGGCGATGGCGCACTGTGCGCAGTCGATCGATTGTTCCATCGACGGCTTCCCGAAGCCGGCGGCCTGGCCCGTGCGCGCCTTCCTCGGGCCGATGGTGCTCAAGAAGTTCCTCAAGCAGGGCTTCATGCGCCACGACACGAAGGCGCCAGTGCCGGGCGTGGCGTCACCCGATCAGAACCTGAGCGCGGCCGAGGGCCTCGCGAAGCTCGAGGCGGCGATCGCGCGCTTCAAGAGCCACACGGGCCCGCTCGCCCCGCACTTCGCCTACGGGCCGGTCTCGAAGGCCGCCTACGAGGCCGTGCATGCGATGCACGCAGCCAATCACCTCGACACCCTGTTTGTGTAAGGTCTCGCCACCATGTCTGACAAGACACCGAAGCCGACGCCGTCACCCTCGACCACGCGAAAGGCGGAGCGGCTGCAGCACGAGCTGCTCGTGGCCTATCGCACGGTGGGCAGCTTCATCACGGACTTCGCGGTCAACATCAGCCGCGGCGGCATCTTCATCAACACGCGCGAGCCGGCCTCGGTGGGCACGATCGTTCGGTTGATCATCTCGCTGCCCGATGCTGCGTTTCCCTTCGATCTCACGGGCCGCGTCATTCGAGTGCAGCCGTACGACCCACAGTCGGATCAGATGTCGGGCATGGGCATCGAGTTCATGGACGTCGACGACGAGAAGCGCGCCCGCCTCGAGCGCTTCGTCGATCGGCTGCGCGCCGAGCTGCCCGAAGACAAGCCCGTGAAGAAGTGACGTTTGCGGCGCCTCGAACT
>JAEUJR010000425.1 GCA_016793585.1 Archangium sp. | reverse complement strand
CACCCTCCTCCGGCGCGCCCTTTCACTGGCTGGCGTTCTGCCGTGTGCTCTTCCGATCTTCTGCTGGCGCGTGCGACGTCGCCGAGACGTGCAGTGGAACGTCTGCGGCGTGCCCCTCTGACACGCTCGCGAGCGCAACCGTCGTCTGCCGCGCGTCGGCTGGTGGCTGTGACGTCGCAGAGACGTGCAGTGGAACGTCGACCGCGTGCCCGTCTGACACACTCGCCGCCAACACCGTCGTCTGCCGTCCATCGGCAGGAACGTGCGACGTGGCCGAGACGTGCAGTGGAACGAGCGCGGCATGCCCCTCTGACACGCTCGCGAGCGCCACCGTCGTCTGCCGTGCATCGGCTGGAGCCTGCGACGTGGCCGAGACGTGCAGTGGAACGAGCGCGGCGTGCCCCTCGGACACCCTCGCGGCCAACACCGTCGTCTGCCGCGCGTCGGCAGGAACGTGCGACGTGGCCGAAACGTGCAGTGGAACGAGCGCGGCGTGCCCCTCTGACACCCTCGCGGCCAACACCGTCGTGTGCCGTGCGTCGGCTGGCGGCTGCGACGTGGCCGAGACGTGCAGTGGAACGAGCGCGGCGTGCCCCTCCGACACGCTCGCCGCCAACACCGTCGTGTGCCGTCCATCAGCTGGCACGTGCGACGTGGCCGAGACGTGCAGTGGAACGAGCGCGGCGTGCCCCTCCGACACGTTCTCGAGCGGCACGGTCGTCTGTCGCGCCTCCACGGGCGTGTGCGACCCCCAGGAGACGTGCACCGGTTCGTCAGCGGCCTGCCCGGCCAACGCGCTGTCTGCCAACAACGTCATCTGCCGTGCTTCAGCGGGCATCTGCGACGCGGCTGAGTTCTGCACTGGCTCTTCGGGCGCATGCCCTTCCGACGTCTTCGTCTCTGCGACCACGGTGTGCCGAGCGTCGGCTGGAGCGTGTGACACCTCTGAGCAGTGCACTGGCACCTCGAGCGCCTGCCCCAACGACTCCTTCCTCACTGCGGGCACCGTGTGCAGGGCGTCGGCTGGCGCCTGTGACCCTCAAGAGAGCTGCAGCGGCACCAGCGCGGCCTGCCCCGGTGATGCCCGTACCGTAGCAGGCACCGTCTGCCGCGCCTCGGCCGGCGTCTGCGACTCCGCAGAGACCTGCAACGGCACGGCCGCGACCTGTCCCGCCGACTCGTTCCTCGCCGCGACCGTCACCTGCCGCGCTGACTCCGACGGCGCTGGCTGCGATCGTGCCGAGTCGTGCACCGGCTCGTCGGCAGCCTGCCCGGCCGACGGCACCGAGCCCGCCGGCACCGCGTGCACTTCTGGCGCTCAGAGCGGCACCTGCACTGCGGGTGGGGTGTGCTTCGCCGCGTTCGGCCCCGATCTCACCTTCGCCTCCGACGGAGACGCCGAGGGCGTGACGCCCAGCCCTGGCACCAGCAACGCGAAAGACAGCAGCAACGCGTCGGCGCTCATCACCGTCGGCACCCACGCCGGCAAGCTGATCGTCGTCGGCAACGCCAGTGGCAGCCTCGACGTCGGCTTCGTGCTGCGCCTCAACGCCAACGGCACGCCCGACACCACCTTCGGCTCCAACGGCGTTCTCTTCTTCCCCAACGCTGGCCGCAGCGGCACGTTCGATCGTTTCGCCGACGTCGCCATCACCTCGACCGGGCAGATCGTCATCGTCGGCGACACCTTCGGGAACACGAACGGCGACGACCTGCTCGTGGTGCGCCTCAACGACACCGGCGCGTACGACACCACCTTCGGCACCCAGGGGCGCTTCACCTTCAACAACGTCGCCGGTGGCAACAACCTCGATCGCGTCGCCGCCGTCAGCCTGCAGAGCGACGGCAAGATCGTGATCGCCGGCATCTCGCGCAACGTCACGCCCGCGACGAACAACAAGCTCTTCGTCGGGCGCCTCAACACGAACGGCACCATCGACACCAGCTTCGGTGGCCCGACGGGAGACAACGCCAGCGACCCTGCAGGCTTCGTCACCGATCAGCTCGCGGGCGGCGCTGCTTCGTCGCCGGCCGATCAGATCTTCGATCTCGCCATCGACTCGAGCGGCCGCATCTACGGAGCGGGCTTCACGCGTGACGCGGTCAACAACAACACGCCCGCCGTCTGGCGCTTCACCACCACCGGCCGCCGTGACACCACCTGGGACGGCGATGGCCGCTTCGTCACGGGCTTCAACACGGGTGGCGACTACGAGAGCTGCGTCATCGACGCGTCGAACCGGCTCGTCGCCGCCGGCCGCCCCGACCTCACCCTGAGCCTCATCTCGCGGTGGAACCTGTCGACCGGCGCCCTCGACACCAGCTTCGATGGAGACGGCCACGCGACGTACACGTTCGGCAGCGCCTCTTCGACGGCCATCTCGCGCATCGGCGTGCAGCCCGACGGGCGCATCGTCGGAGGCGCGTACTGGGGCACGCCGGCCTTCGACAACGAGCTCGCCACCTTCCGCGTCACCACCTCGGGTGCGCTCGACACCACGTTCTCGGGCGACGGCCTCGACGTGCGCAGCAACCTCGCGGGCGGCAACCGCGGTGACACGCCGTCTGGCATCGCCATCACCAGCGCGGGCGAGATTCTCAGCATCGGCAACAGCGAGTCGGTGACGAACGTGACGGGCTTCAACGACGACACCGTGGTGCTCCGCTACACGTCGGCGGGCGTGCTCGACACCACCTACGGCGGTGGCGACGGCATCTACCTGCTCGGCCTCACCGGCTTCCGCCAGGACATCGCGAGCGACGTCGCGGTGCGCAGCGACGGCGCGCTCGTCGCGGTCGGCTGGACGAACGTCGTGGGCGCGGGCACCTCGAGCGAGAACGGCGCGCTGTGGGCGTTCAACGCGAGCGGCGCGCCGCTCACCACCTTCAACACGACGGGCACGCAGTTCTACGACAGCACGCGGCGAGATCAGTTCTTCGGGGTGGTGGCCGACGGCAACCTCACCGTGGCCTCCGGCTACTCCGACCGCGTCGGTGGCGGCAGTGACTTCGCCATCGTGCGCTACACGGCGGCGGGCGGGCTCGACACCTCGTTCTGCTCGACGGGCTCGTGTCTGTACTCGGGGGCGACGCTGGGCGGCGGCTCGGCCACCGCGAGCGCTCAAGCGCACGACCTCGTCGTTCGGCCGACGCTCGGCTACGCGGTCGCGGGCTACAGCGCCACGGCCACCAACGGCAACGACGTCGTCGTGGTGGGGCTCACCAGCGCCGGCGCGCTCGACCCCGCGTTCGGCACGGGTGGCATCTTCCGTCATCACGGCGCGGCGAACGGCAACACCGTCACCAACTCGTCCGAGCGAGCGTTCGCCATCGCCCGTCAGACCGACGGCAAGCTCGTCATCGTCGGCGCTGGCGCGACCGGCACGACGATCGGCGCAGGCGACGATCTCGTCGTGTACCGGCTCAACACCAACGGCACGCTCGACACCTCGTTCGATGGTGATGGCATCGCGGTGACCGGCGCTGCGTCTCCTGCGGGCGCCCGCAATGACTCGGGCCGCGCGGTCGCGATTCAGAGCGACGGGCGCATCGTGGTGGCGGGGTACTCCTCCGACGGCACCCTCACCTCGGGCAACCCCCGCATCACGGTGTGGCGCTTCACAGCGGCGGGCGCCCTCGACACCACCTTCAACGGCACGGGCTTCTTCGCTGACCCGAACAGCATCGCCCTGCTCAACGTGAACGAGCAGCGCCTCGGCGTCGCCCTCGACTCGAGCGGGCGCATCTACGTCGCGGGCACGCGGTACAACGCGGGCACCGGGTTCGATCTCGCCATCTATCGCTTCACGGGTGGCGGCGCGCTCGACACCACCTTCGACGGTGACGGCGTGTACACCCAGCACAACGCGGGCGGCGGCGACGGGCGCGACTTCGGTCACGGGCTGCTCATCGACGGCAGCGGGCGCCTGGTGATCTCGGGCCAGTCACGCGGCGCCGGCACGAACGATCAAGATGGCATCGTCTGGCGCTTCCAATAAGCGGGCCGCGCTCGTCGCGGTCGTCGTGGTGCTGGCGGTAGGATCGGTCGGCTGGCTCGTGCGCTCGCCCGAGGCAGTCGTCGTCGCTCCTGCAGCCGTCGAGGCGCCTGTCGAGAAGCCCGTGGCGCCCGAGCCAGCGGTGGTGGTCGAGCCTGCGCCCGCCGTGCGTGCGCCGCCCGTGGTGAGCCGCGGCGCGACCGTCGCCGAACGGCTGCTGCCCGGCGGCTTTCGCGTGATGGGCACGGTTCGCCACGAGAGCGGCAGATCGCCAGCGCACGTCGGCGTGCGCTGCGAAGCCGGCGTCGTCCCGGTGGTTGGGTCGCCGCAGGAGTGCCGGGTGGTCGTCGAGTGTGACGGCAACGTGCTGTACGGCGCGCCGATTCGTCACGCCGCGAAGTGTGCGCTCGGCGCGAACGGGTTGAGCACGGTCTCTGACGCGTTGACCAGCGCGCGAGACGCCGACGCGGCGATCGAGATCGACGTCGCCAGCTCGGTCATGCGCGTGACCGACGAGTCACCGGGCGAGTACGGCCGCTACAGCGTCGAGATCGACATCGACTCGGTGGAGTGAGGGCTCAGAGCACCTTGCCGGGGTTCAACAGCCCTTTGGGGTCGAACGAGCGCTTGAGTTCACGCATCAAGGCGAGCTCGACGGGGGTGCGCGAGTAGCCGAGGAAGTCCTTCTTGAGGAGCCCGATGCCGTGCTCGGCGCTGATGGAGCCCTGGTGCGCCTTCACGAGCGTGAACACGTCTTCGTCACAGGCGTGGGTGCGCGCGAGGAACTCGGCTTTCTCCATCGAGTCGGGCTTCATGATGTTCACGTGCAGGTTGCCGTCGCCGATGTGGCCGAAGAGGCACAGCTCCCAGCCCGGGTACTTCTTCGCGAGCAACGCCTCGAGCTCGTCGCAGAAGATCTTCAGCCCCGAGATCGGCAGCGAGATGTCGTTCTTGTGCGGTAGGCCCGTCGCCGAGAGTGACTCCGAGATGCCCTCGCGCAGGCTCCACAGGAACTTCGCCTGATCGGAGTCGGCCGCGAGCGTTCCATCGGTCACCAGCCCTCGCTCGAACAGGGAGCTCAGCCACCCATCGAGCGCGCCGGGCTTGGCCGCTTCGACCTCGAGCAGCACGGCGTGCGTCGACGGCGTCTCGAACGGCGGGCGAATCTTGCGGTGCGCCTCGAGCCGGCGGCTGCACTTGTCGGTGAAGAACTCGTACGCCATCACCGTGAAGGGCCCCTTGCGCGCCTCTTCGAAGAGCGTGAGCACGCCCTGAAGATCGGGCACCGAGAAGAGGAAGACGTCGACCTTCTCGGGCAGGCGGGTGAGCTTGAGCGTGGCCTCGGTGATGACGCCGAGAATGCCCTCGCTGCCGATGAAGAGCTGCCGCAGATCGACGCCGGTGTTGTTCTTCTCGAGGGCGCCGGTCAGCTCGAGCACGTCACCCGTCGGCGTCACCACCTGCAGCCCCAGCACCCAGTTCCGCGTCAGCCCATACCGAATGACCCGCACGCCGCCGGCGTTGGTGGCGATGTTGCCGCCCACCTGGCTCGAGCCCTTCGACGCGAAGTCGACCGGCCAGAAGAGGCCCTCGTTCGCGCAGTGTTGATGCACCGCTTCGGTGATCGCGCCGGCCTGCACACGCACCGTCATGGCCAGCGTGTCGACCGGGTGGAGCGTGCGCATGCGCTCGAGCGAGAGCACCACTTCACCGTTCGTCGCCATCGCGCCACCAGCGAGCCCAGTTCGCCCGCCGCTCGGCACGACCGCGACGCCGTGCGAGTACGCGAGCTTCAAGAACCGCGAGACCTCGTCGGTCGTGCGCGGCCGCACCAGCAGCGACGCGTTCGGCGTGAAGACCTTCGTCCAGTCCTTCCCGTAGGTGGCGAGCTCGGCGGGCTCGGCGGTCGAGAAGTCGGAAGGAAAACCGGCTGCGAGGGCGGCAGTGAACGGAGCGGGCAACGGCATGATTCAGAACTTGTAGATGACGAAGCCCTGAGGCGCTGCGTCCTTCTTGCGGGTGAGGTCGGGGTCGCCGGCGGGATCGAACGGGAGCAGGCTCGACTCCTTCGGCATGAGGCTGAGCTTCACCCCGCCTCCCGCGTCGGC
>JAEUJR010000361.1 GCA_016793585.1 Archangium sp. | reverse complement strand
TGCAGCGGGCTGTTCGTCTCGTCCTTCGCTTCGTGCGCGTACTGCAGGCCCTGACACACCTTCTCGCCCAGCAGCAGAATGAGGCCGAGCGGCATCTCGGCTTTGCGGTCGCGCAGGCGCTTGGTGAAGCGGCTGACCGTCTTGCCCTGCACGTACTCCATCGACAGGAAGTACTCGCCGTTCACGTCACCCATCGCGTACACGCGCGCGATGTTGTTGTGCTTGAGCCGCACGACGACCTTCGCTTCGTCGAGGAAGCGGCCGACGAACGCGCGGTTCGCCACCAGGTTCGGCAGCACTTTTTTCACCACGCAGGCACGAGGGTGCTCTCCGCCTTCTCTGGCGAGAAACACTTCACCCATGCCACCCGCCCCGATTCGGCGGATCAGCTGGTAGCGCCCGAACGGAACGGGCGCTTCCGGCGTCGGCTCCTGCAACATGAAGCGCGGACTTTGGGGCTCTCTCCGCTCGTGGGCAAGCACTTGGGCGGCGCCGTGGTCGGGCGTCATCGCGTCCAGGCTGTTCGAGTCAGAGTTCATGGTGCCCCGCACACCTTGTGCGACAGTGTCTCACCTAATATCGACGTGCCGCGTCAAAAGTTGCCACCACACACGAAATCCCTGTGATTCAAGCGGGTTGCGCTCAATCGGCGGTTGGCGCAGGCACCGGCGGCCTGCGGTTTCGCGGGGGCGGCGGCGGGGGCGTCTGAAAGGTGGTGCTGGGCGGCGGAGTGAGGGTGGGTGAAGGGAGCGAGCCGGGTGGCGTTGGCGTGGTGGGGTTGGCGGCGCGGGCCTGCTCGACCCTGAGCCGGGCCAGCGACAGCTCGTGGGCCTGCTGTCGTCGCCGCAGCTCCTCTTCGGGCGTCGGCAGGTCGGCGGGGTCGATGCACGAGGCCAGCCGCTGTGCGCGCGCTCGCTCGAGCAGCCGCGCCGCGCGTTTCGCCAGCTGCACCGACATCGCGTCGAGGCCTGCCGGCGTCAGCGCGGTGCCCCTGAAGTCGAAGCCGACGGAGTCGGTGAGGGGCGGGCACTCCTGGGTCGCGAGCGTCCACGTGTAGCGAAGGCCGACGCCGTCTTTGCCTGGCGCGAGCACGCCACGAATCGCGACGTCACCGCGCACCTCGTCACCGACGACGACGTAGTGCTCGGCCCACGTGAGGTTCGAGGTGCGGTCGAGCGAATCGAGCGTCACCTTCTCGAGCCTTGGCGTCGGCCACTCGTCGACGTCGCTGCGCAGGCCTTCGAGCTTGAGCCCCACCTGGCCCGCGCTGCTCACCATCATCGGAATCGTGACCAGCACCAGCAGGCTCATGAAGGCTCCTCGTCGTGATGGGCAGGCCCGTCACTCGACGCCGCGCACCGGCGACAGTATGCACCAAATGGAAGCCAGCCCATGTCGACACTCCCGCCCCCGCCCGAACCTGCCGCGCCCGCTCCCCTGACGGGCTGGAGACGGTGGAAACACGCGTACGACTCCCGCCCGCTCGTGCGCTGGGCCTTCGACCTCGGCCTGCTCTTCCTCATCTTCGTGAGCGTCGGCGTGTGGCAGACGCGGGCGCACGTGCGCGGAGCGCCGATTCCCTCGATGACGCTCGAGGCGCTCGACGGGCAGCGCGTCTCGCTCGACAGCCTCAAGGGCAAACCGACGCTGCTCGCCTTCTGGGCGCCGTGGTGCACCGTGTGTGAGACCGAATCACGCAACCTCGGCTGGGCGCGCTCGCTCGTCGGAGACCGCGCCAACGTCATCTCGGTCGCCACCTCGTGGCAGCAGCCTTCGCAGGTGACGGCGTACACGCAGCGCAACGGCGTCGACTACCCCGTGCTGCTCGACGACTCGGGCCTCGCTGATTCGCTCAACATCAGCTCGTTTCCCACGGTGTACTTCGTCGACGCTCAAGGCCGCATCAAGGGCAGCGTCGTCGGCTACACCACGACGTTCGGCCTCGTGCTGCGAACGCTGTTCTGACGCGCGCTCACGACAAGACGCCTGCGCGAATGAGCTCGAGTGTCGTCACCGAGACCAGCAGCCACAACACCACGCCCAGCACCAGCGGCCGCACCCCCACCGCCTTCAGCGCCGCGCGGTTCACGCTCGCGCCGATGAGGAACAACGTCAGCACCAGCACCTGCCGGGCGACGCGCGAGACGACCTGACCGGCTTCGGCCAACGCAGGCACCCACGTCACCAACGCCGCCATGAGGAGAAAGCCCAGAATGAACCAGGGCTTCTTCGTCTGCTGCGTGCCGTCGTCGGCTTTCACGAGCCGCGCCAGCACGAGCGTGAGGGGAACGATCCACAACGCGCGCGTCAGCTTCACCGTGGTGCCGACCTGCAGGGCCGTCTCTCCGAACTGCATCGACGCGCCGACGACCGAGCTGGTGTCGTGAATGGCGAGCGCGCTCCACAGCCCGAAGGCGTTGGGTGACAGCTCGAAGGCGTGGCCGATGGGTGGGAACACCACCAGCGCCAGGGCATTGAGCAGGAACACGACCGCGAGCGCGACGCTCGTCTGGTGCGACTTCGCGCCGATGGCGGGCGCGACCGCCGCGATGGCCGAGCCGCCGCAGATGGCCGTGCCCACGCCGATGAGCAGCGAGGTGATGCGCTCGGTGCCCAGCGCCTTCGAGAGCACCAGCGTCACCAGCAGCGTCGAGACGATGGCGATGAACGTCTGCCCGACGCCAGAGAGGCCCACCTTGACGACGACGGCCAGGTTCATCGCCGCGCCGAGGCCGACGACCGACGCCTGCAGCAGGTATGTCTGCGCCTGTTTGGCCTGGGTGGGAAACGGGTGCTCGACGAAGAGCCCGAACGCGAGCCCGCCCAGCAGCGCGACCCACGTCGGCACCCACGGCAGCAGACACGCGGCCGCGAGCGCGAAAAAGAGGAAGCGCCTCACCAGTTCGACATGGGGCCGAGGTTGTGCACCCTGGTGTAGCCGGCGCTGGCGAGCAGCGACTTGCCGCGCGCGCTCCGGGCTCCGCTGCGGCAGTAGAGCACGATGTCTTTGTCCTTCGGCAGCTCGGCCTTGCGGGCCTCGAGGTCGTCGATGGGAATGTTGACGGCGCCGTCGAGGTGCTTCGCCGCGAACTCCTCGGGCGTGCGCACGTCGACCAGCACCGCGCCCGCTTTCACGAGCGCTTTCGCCTCGGCGCTCGGCGTGAAGGCCTCTCCGGCGCACGCAGTGACCGCGAGGCTGAGAGAAAGGAACGCAAGCAGGGCAAAGCGCTTCATGTCGGGAGCTCCAGATCGAGGGTTGGCGTGCGAGCCTGAAAGTGTTGACGACGATTCAGCCACCCTGCCCTTTTGCCTGAATCGTGCCGCGCGTGGGGAGGCTCTTGGGCGGCATGAAGACTCCGCTCGAGGTGATGAACGACAGCCGAAGTGCCCGCCAGCAGGGCAAGGAGTGGTTGACCGCTGGCCTTGGAGTCGGCGCCATCGGTGCCCTTGGCGCGCTGGCCGGCGCCGTCTGCCCCGTCTGTGTCGTCGCAACGCCTGCGCTGGTGGGCGCAGGGCTCGCGCGGCTGGGCTGGGCGAAGCACCTCGAGCGTCGCGCGGTGAAGCGCTCCGAGCCGACCCGCTGAGGCGTCAGTCACCTCACCGCTTTCGACAGGCACCGGGCGACGTCCTCCCGCGTCGATGACCCACGCCGCCCCGGCCTCGAGCTCGAGCCACTTCAACTCGGGCAAGACGAAGCCGTCGACGGGCGCGGTTTTCGGAGCCGTCACGCAGGCGGCGAGCGGCAGCGAGTGCGTTTCGGGCTAGCTCAGCAGAATCCACACCACGAGCGCGACGATGAGCACGGCGCCGGCGCCGATGCCCACGAAGACGAGCGGCGCGGTCTGCTCGTCCATCAACGTGCGCGGGCTCTGCGTCGGCGGCAGCACCGGGTCGAGCACCTCGTGTGTGTGCGTCGGCGCCGCGAGCACGGGCGCGCTCGGGTCGGTCGAAGCGTCGCGCACGGGGTTGATGGCGGCGATGGTGCGCGACGAGTCACTCGACGACGCAGGCGTCACGTCTGACACGGCCGAGAGCGTCTGCTGCGAGTTCTCGTTCACCGTGTCGAGGCCGACGAGCGTACTCGCCGAGTCCTTCGTGCCCGGCGGCACCACCGCCATGGGCGTCTCGAGCAGCGTGCGCTTCGACGACAGGGTGCCACGCGTGGGCTGCGACGGCGGCACCACCGGCACGCCCGTATCGGTGCCTTCGTCGACCTTCTTCACCTCGAGCGCACGGCGAGCGCGTGACTTCGCCGACACCGTCGACTCGTCGTCATCGTCGAGGCGGGCGGAGCGTCGGGCTCCGGCGCTCGGCGACTCGGCCCGCGTCAGCTCGACCTCGTCGTCGACGACGGGCCGCTGCTTGCCCGAGTCGCCCTTCTTCTTCGAGACCGGCGCGGCCACCACCATCGTCGCCGAGATGGCGGCGGCTTCGGCGAGCTCGCTCATGAACTGGGCCACCGACTGCTGCCGCGCGGCCGGCTTCTTCTCGAGCGCGTGCAGCAACACCTCGGAGACCGACAACGGCACGCTCGGGTCGAGGTCGTGCGGCGCCATCGGAGGCTTCTCGAGGTGCGCGAGCAGTGACGCGTGCGCGTCTCCTTCGGCGAAGGGCCGGCGGCCGGTGAGCAGCTCGGTCAACACGACGGCGAGCGTGTAGAGGTCGGAGCGCGCGTCGACGGTGTCGGCGATGGCCTGCTCG
>JAEUJR010000356.1 GCA_016793585.1 Archangium sp. | reverse complement strand
CTCAGCCCTGGTACTGGTGAATCGCCATGATGGGGTAGTTCATCGAGCTGATGGTGACGCGCTGGCTGCCGTCGCGGTTCACGTTGTTCGAGCCGATGAAGGTGGGGCGCCCGTTCTGCCACCCCGCGAACATCACCACGTGCTGGCCGTGCGGCGTGCGCATCGAGACGACGTCACCCGGCCGCGCGTTCTGCAGCGACACCCGACGGAACTGCGGGTCGCGATCGAGGTTGTGCATCAGGCCGTACACGCTGTTGTTGTGCTGGCTGGCGCTGATCTGCCCCGACGCCTGCAGCACGCCCGAGACGAAGTTGGCGCAGTTCACGTTGTTCGGCACCCAGTCGTGCATCGCGCGGCCGACAGGGTTGTTCGAGACCTTCAGATCGCGCGCGTTCCACCCGAGGTACTGACGTGCGGTCTCGAACGCGCTGCCGCGGCTGCCCGACGGTGCGTCGACCGGTGACGGCCCCTGCTGAGGACGAATCGCCGGCGTGTGATCGGCAGGCGGCCGGGCGCCGTAGCTGTCGTTGCGCCCGGGGATGTTGAGCGTGTCGCCGGCGTAGATGAGATCGGCGTTCTTGATCTTCGGGTTCGCCTGCATCAGCGCCGAGACGCTGGTGTGGTTGCGGGCTGCGATGGCCGAGAGCGTGTCGCCCCGTTTGATCTGGTACGTCGACATGTCGAAAAACCTCCGAACGCCTTGAACTTCGTATCATCGCCGGAAACTCGCTTCGGAATTCAGCTCGAAATGCAACGCGCGTTGACAATCGTGCACGTCAGGCCGGGCTGGTGGGTGAAGGTGTCGGCGTGCAAGTCTTGAGGAACACGACAGTGAGACCCCTGCTCCTCATCCTCCTTCTGGCGGAAGCCACTCCTGCGTTCGCGGCGTCGATCGCGGGTCGCATCACGGCCAACGGCAGTGGCGTGGCCGGCATGGAGGTTCGCCTGTGGGCGCAGACGGCGAAGGGCTTCAGCTTCGAGCCGCCCAACGGCCAGGTCGTCACCACCAACGCGTCGGGTGACTACGCGATCACCAACATCGCTGCGGGCACGTACCGCCTCGACACCCGCATGAGCATGGTGCTCTCGGCCAACTACGGCGATCGCTGGCTCGACTCCGCCGCGCCCACCGCGAACGGCTACCTGCCCGCGGCTGCTGACGACATCGTGCTGGGGGCGGCCGACGCCCTCACCAACATCAACATCGCGGTCGAGGTGAACGGCGGGCTCGAGGGGCGCACCGTTGGAACGGCAGCAGCGCCGCTCGGTGGCCTCTTCGTTCGGCTCGAGGCGCTGAGCGACTTTCGCGTGCACCACAACGACGTCTCGAAGACGACGCCCGCGAGCCGCCTCGGTGAGACGTCGTTTCGCGGCCTGCCACCGCAGGAATACCGAATCGTCGTGCACGACCCGAACTACACCCGCGGCGACCTCATCGGCCCGACCTTCACGCTCGCCGCCAACACCAACGCCACGGGCGGCGATCTCACCGTCGCGTTGGCTCCTGCAGACCCGAACGAGCCGAACAACCAGGTCGACGCGGGCACCCTCGTCGACGTCTCGGCGATTCGAATGACGCCACCGCAGGTGCTGACGGGCAGCGGCTCGATTGGCCCGCGCAACTCGGGTGACGTCGACTTCTTCTGCTGGGACTCGCTCGCCGGAGAGCGCTACCTGCTCTCGGTCGTCGGAACCTTCGGCACGCTGCCCGACGGTGGCACGCGCGAGAGCCCCTGGGTCGACCCGGTGCTCTCGTTCTGGCGCGATGGCAACAAGGTGGCCGAAGACGACGACTCGGGGCCGCTCTCGTTCGATGCTCGGCTCGACACAGGCGTCGTCGCCGCGGGTCGCGTCTGCGCGGGCATCACCACCTTCGGAGACACCACCTGGGTGGGCCAGAACCAGGGCTCGGCTGGCCCGTACCTGGTGCGCCTCGAGATGGGCAACCGCGCGCCGAGCATCACCGCCACCACCAACTCGGTGCCCACGCCGACGCCGCCCACGCCGCTGATGATGGACGAGGGCAACACCGTCACCATCTCGGTCAGCTTCTTGGACCCCGAGTCGAACCCGCTCACCTCGTCGTGGGAGCTGACCGACTCCCAGATGCGCGTCGTCGGCAGCGGCACCTTCAACGGCTTGACGGGCACGGTGACGTACAGCGCGAGCCAGAGCGCCGCCCGACGCAGCCCGTACACGCTTCGTCTGCGCACCGCCGACGCCGAGTTCACCACCAACAAGACGGTGCTGCTCGAGGTGCGCGGCACCAACGTACCGCCCGCTGTGCCGGTGCCCCTCTCGCCCGACGCGGGCGCCATCGTCACCAACTCCCGCCCGCCGTTGACGTGTCGCGAGAGCGCCGACGACGACGCCGACCCGCTCTCCTACGACTTCCAGATCGCCTGGGCCGATGGCGGCGCGCTGCTGCAGACGGGCTCGGCGCAGGGCAACGACGCGGGCATCGACCCTGACGGTGGGGTGTTCGGGGTCGTCTCGTTCGTGCCCATGTCGCTGCCCGAGAACGCGCGGCTGCTGTGGCGCGTGCGCGCCTTCGACGGCAACATCATCAACGGCTACAGCTCGTGGAGCGACGATCAGCCCTTCGTCGTCGACGTGACGAACGAGCCGCCCCCCGCGCCGACGTTGCTCAAGCCGACCGACGGCGAGGCGCTCATGGTGCGCAGACCCACCCTCGAGGCCATCACGCCGCTCGACCCCGAAGGTGACGCGGTGTCGTTCATCTTCGAGATCGCCCGCGACTCGGCCTTCACCCAGCTCGCCGTCATCAGCCCGCAGGTCCCCGCCACGGGGGGCAGCACCACCACGAGCTGGACGGTGGGGCAGGACCTCGACTGGGGCGGCCGTTACTTCGCGCACGCCATCGCCGTCGACGCTCGTGGCGCCCGAAGCCAGCCGGGCAACGTGAACGCCTTCAGCATTCAGGGCAACTCGGCGCCGATGGTGCCCGTGCCTGGCGCGCCGTTCGCTGCGGGGCTGTGCGCCGATCAGATCTTCACCACGCCGCCGTCGTCCATCGCGATTCCACCGATCCTCGACCTCGAGCAAGACCCGGTCATCGTCGAGGTGCAGCTGACGAAGGGCGACGACAGTCAGTACGCGATGCCCCTCTTCCGCGCCGACGTGATGGCGAACGTGATGAGCGCGACGAGCGTCTCGCTCGAGTCGGTGAAGTTCGAAGAAGATCAGAAGTACCGCGTGCGCATGCGCTCCAAAGACGGCCGCAACGTCACCGAGTGGGTCGAGTGCTCGTTCACGCTCGACGCGCGCATGGGCAATGGCTCGGGCGGAGGTGGGGCGACCAACCTCGTGACGAAGAAGCCCTGTGGCTGCTCGACGTCGGAGGCGGCACTGCTGTTGCTGGCCTTGCCGATGCTGCGCCTGCGCCGCCGGCGCAGCTAGAACGTGCCCGTCACGCCGAGCGCGCCCCCGCTGAGCCCCTGCGGGCCCGTCAGTGGGCCCATGGTGAGCTGCGCCTTGAGGCCCGGAGCCACGGTGGCCCGTTCGCGGCGGGCGTTGCCGTGACTCCACTCGAGCATCAGCGGTGTTCCGATGGCGGCCGCGATGGCTGCGAGGCCGATGCCACAACCGACGATGGCCGTGTTGCGTTGGTCGATTCCTGCTGCGCCCGAGGCCAGCGCCGCGCCCAACACCGCGACGAGCACTCCGGCTCCGCCGATGCCGAGCGAGGCGAGCCAACCCACGTACGCCGAACCGAGTGAGCCTTCTCCGCCCATGTTCCGATGAATGGCCCAGGGCACGAGCGGGGCGGCAGCAGCGCCGATGACGACCAGGAACGGCGCGATGGAGGTTCCAGTCGGGTACCCCAGCAGCGCGATGCCCGCTGCGAGCAGCGTCACGCCCGCGATGGTGCCCAGCAGCCCGAGCGACGAGAAGGCGAGCCGGGAGGCTGGCACCTCGATGAAGGGCGCCTCCTCGAGCGCGTCGTGTCGCGACTCGAGGGCGATGGCCTGCAGGGCCGCGACGAGGGCACCCGCGCCGATGACCGCGCCCCATTGAGACTGGTTGCTGTCGGTGACGCTCAGTCGGTGAAAGAAGAGCAGCAGCAGCCCGGTGGCCAGCCCGCCCATCAGACCGCCGACGGCGGCGCCCGCACTCGCGCGGCCGCCCATCAGCGTGAAGCCGAGCGTCGCACCCACCACGCTCACCACGGGCGCGAGCCCCGCCGAGAGCACCGCGCCGAAGGCGACGCCACACCCGAAGCCGGTGCAGCGCGGCGCGGTGACGGCGCCCAGCATCGAGGGCACCGCCAGGCCGACGAGGCCGCCCACGAAGGCGCCGACGAAGCGCTTCGTCGCGCCCTCGGCCCAGCCCGTCGGCGGCGTGATGACGAAGCGCTCGGGCGGCTGCGTCGCCTCGGCGATGGCCGCTTTGCGCTCGTTCGCCCAGTCATCATCGCGCGCAGGGCTCTGCGCCAGCACCGCCATCAGCAGCAACGTGTTCATGCTCGAAGCTCTCCCGACTTCAGAACGTTCCACCCACGGCCAGCGCGCCGCCCGACAGCCCGTGCGGCCCCGTCAGCGGAGCCACCGACGCGTGCACGTCGACGCGCGGCCCGACCCTCGCTCGGCCTTGGCGGGCGTTGCCGTGACTCCACTCGAGCAGCAGCGGCATGCCGAAGACGCCCGCGAAGGTGATGAGGCCGAGGCTTCCGCTCAGCATCGTCGCGGCGCGCACATCGACTGCGGGCGCGAAGGGCGTGCCCGAGGCGAACAGAACCAGGGCAGCTCCGCCTGCTGCGAGCGCCAGCGAGGCGACCCAGCCGATGTAGGCGGCGCCGAGCGAGCCCTCGCCGCCCAGGCCGCGGTGAATGGCCCAGGGCACGAGTGGGGTCAGCGCGGCGGTGGCGATCAACACGAAGGGCCCGGCGTTGACGGGCCCTCTGACCAGGCTCGCGCCGAAGGTGAGCAGCACGTCGACGGCGATGGCGCCGAACGTTCCCAGCGCGGTGAGCGCAAACCGGGAGGCTGTCGCGTCGATGAACGGCGCCTCTTCGAGCGCGGCATGACGTGTCTCGAGGGCGAGCGCCTGCAGCCCGGCCACGAGGGCGCCGACGGCGAGGGTGGCGCCCCACCCCAGCTCTGTGGGCGCGAAGACGGTCGACTGGTGAAAGAGGAGCAGCAGCAGCCCCGCCGCCAGACCCCCGATGCTCCCGGCGATGGCGGCGCCCGGGCTCGCGCGGCCACCCGTGAGCGAGAAGCCCAGGGTCGCCCCGACGACACTCGTGACCGGCCAGGCCGAGGCGAACACCCCGGCGCCAGTCGTCGAGGTGCATCGGCAGGCGGCGACGAGGCCGGCGCTGGCCAACGCCGCCATGGCCATGCCCGTCATTCCACCGAGCAGCGCCCCCACGAAGCGCGTGGTGGCGCCCCTGGTCCAACCGGTCTGCGGCGTGATGACGAAGTCTTCGGTGGGGGCCTGCGGCTTCGTCACGGGTGGCACGAGCAGGTCCTGCTCCGAGACGACTCGCCCCTTCGACGGGAGCGGCAGTCGCTCGGGCGCCTGGCCGAGCAGCGCCACCACCAGCAACACGCCCATGTTCGTGAACCCCTCCGCCCGTCGGCCCGTGCAGAGCGAACCACCTTCCCGAACCGCGCTCAACCTGCCGGGAGCAGACCTGTTCCCGTGCCACCGATGAGTTTCGTCGGGGTCGACGGTCTTCGACGGTGAACCCTCACGAAAGGCCCGCACATGAAGCGCCCCTGGCTCGCGGCACTGCTCAACTTCTTCTTCATGGGACCCGGCACCGTGTACGTCGGAGAGCGCAAGGCGTTCGGCGCCGCCCTCACGCTCGGCGCGATCGCGCTCACGTACGTCGAACTCAACGTGCAGACGCAGGCGCCGTCGCTCTACCCGATCATGTTCGGCACGGTGTTCGTGATGAACACGTTCTTCGCGCTCGATGGCTGGCGAGAGGCGAAGGCGCTCAACGAAACCAGGCGCTGATCACTTCTTCGCGGGCGGCGGAGCGGGGGCCGGCGTGGCGAGCTTCGCGAGCTGACCCTCGAGTGCCGCGATCTTCCCGGTCGGCCGCTGCGAGTCGGGCAACGACTTGCCGTAGGCGATCGCGTCGGCCAGCGCCTGCTTCTGGGCTGCGACGTCACCTTTGGCCGCGAAGATCGACGCCTGAATGTCGAAGAGCCGAACGCGCCGCGGGCCGCCGGTGTTCTTCGTGAGCGCGCGGGCGATGTCGGCTTCTGCGAGCGGCAGCTGGCCCAGTTCCTTGTGCGCGAGCGCGAGCCGGGCGGGCGGGTTGAAGTCTTCGGGCAGCTCCTTCTCGCTCTGCTCCAGCGCTGGAATGACGCGATCGAGCTGCTTCGACGCCGAGGCCGCCAGCAACCGGTGGGGATCGAACACGGCGCGTGCAGCGGGCGAAGGCGCCTTCGCCGCGACCCCTTCGAGGAACGAGAGCCACGCCTTCGACAGCGAGAGCACCGCCGCGTCGTCTTTCGCGGCCTTTCGTTCTTCGACGAGCAGCTCGTAGAGGCCCGAGACGTCGTCGGCGAGGGCTCCCGGCAACGTCAGCGCGCCGGTGGCCTGCTTCACGAGCGAGCTCATCAGCGCTTCACGATCTTTCAGCTCGGCCGGCAGCTCGAGACCGCAGCTCAGGCCCCACGTGAGTGCGTTGATGCGATCAGACGTTCCTTTCAGCGTCGGCGCCTGTTCGTTCGCCGTGCGTGCGCAGCTCTCGTGCTGCTTCGCCGACGACAGCGCGTTGAGCAGCGACAACGTCGCGCGCACGGCGGCGTCACCCTTCTCCGACTTCAGGCTGGCGACGTACTTCTCGGCGGCCTCCTGCGACTTGCCCTGGGCGAGCAGCGCGTCGGCTTCGTGCACGGCGCCGTCCTTCTTGCGCGCGGCCTGCAGCAGCCCCTTCATCTGCGCAGCATCGGCCGAGCCGATCCACTTGAAGACGAGGGTCTCGTTCGAGGGGTCGATGAAGAAGAGCGTGGGCCAGATGCTCACGGGAAACTTGTCGAGAAACGGCGCGTTCGAGGTCTTCTCGGTGTCGATGCCGGCGAAGACGACGTCTTTCTGGAACGAGGCGAACGCGGGCTGGTTGAGCACGTGCTCGCGCATGAAGACGCAGGTGTGGCACCAGGGCGCCCAGGCATCGACGAAGAGCAGCTTCTTCGTCTTCTTCGCCTCGGCGAGCGCCTTCGCGTAGTCGTCTTCGATGGTCGTCGGGCCGCTGGAGCCGGCCGTGAGCACGAGTGAGAGCAGGAGTGCGGTCATGGAGTCCTCTTCATGGCACAGGCGCCGGGGTTCCCGCGTCGGGCCGTTCGGCGTTCAGCGTCCACGTGAGCTGCGCGCGTTGCGTCGTCGCGGTGGTGGAGTCGAGCCAGCCACGCACGCGGTCGGTCATCATCAGCAGCGGGCCAACCTCGGTGGCGGCCACGAGCACCCCAGACAGCTCGGGTGACTGCACGATCTCGAGCAGGGGAATCGACGAGAGCGCCCTGGCGAGCGCGGTGGGGTCGACGTCGAACTCCGCGCCGTGTTTCTGGGTGCCAGCGGCCTTCGGCAGCGCGGCGAGCGCCGAGTCACGCGTGTCGGAGTCGTTGGTGATCCACACCGTGGTGCCAGTGACGCCCGCCTCGACCTTGCCCTCGCGAAACTGCAGCGACTTCTGATCGACCGAGTCGACGAGGGCCTGCGCGGCCTTTTCGTCGTTCGTCTCGGCGAGCACGATGAAACGGGTCGCGAAGAAGCGCGCCGGCGCACTGCGCAGCCCGCTCGTGACGCGAACTCGCGAGAAGACGAACGCCACGTTGCCGGTGAGCAGGGGGGCGAGCTCTTTCGCGGCAGGCGTGAGCGTTCGGCCGCCGGGGAAGGAGGGGAAGAGCTGCTCCATCAAGCCAGGCAGCTGCTCCTTCACGAACCGCGCCTTCACCGTCAGCACGCCCGGTACCGAGAGGGCCGCGAACGGAGACGCGCCCGCGCCCTGCAATGGACTGATCGGCAGGCCCTTCGTCTTCGCGTCGAGCGTCAGCGTGTCACCCTTCGCCGCGAGCGCGAGGGTCGCCCAGCCCTTGAGCCGCGCCGTCGGATCCTGTGGGCGCTCGGGCAGCATGAAGTACTGCGCCGCCGGAAGTTCACCCGCCGCCTTCACCCACGCTCCAGCGAGCGGCTTCCCCAGCGACTTCGTCACCTCGGGCAGAAGCTTCTCGACGGTCTGCCCCGACGCCGAGACCGAGCACGACACCTTGCCCTTGATCAGCGCCGCGGCCTGCCCACGATTGAGCCCGGCGCGCGAGCCCAGGGTGATCACCCCGTTCGCCTCGGTCTTGAAGAACGTTCCGTAGCGCTCGAGGCGCGTCTTGCACGCCGCTTCGAACGCCTTCACGTCGCTGACGCCATGACAGCCGACGCTGATCGGCCCGCGCACCGAGAGGCTCAGGCCTTCGTTCACCGCGACGCCCTGCGCGCTCATCGACTCGGGGCGGGTGACGTCGAACTCGAGCAGCGGGTGGGCGCTCTCACGCCACGACGACGGCGCGACCATCACCGAGCCCTGACCCGCGCGCGTGAAGAAGGGAAGCAGCGTCGACACGTCTGAAGCCTTCGGCGCCCAGGTGATCAGCTCGGCGTAAGCCAGCCCCTTGGGAGTCGCGCCCAGCAACGCCGCGGTCAGCACTGCGATGATCATCGCGGCTGCATATCAGGGCGCTTCCGAGAAGGCCGACTCCGACCCGGCTGATCAGCCCCTGATCCGCCCCGCGCCGATTTTTCGGCCCGCGCGGCGTCCTCTTTGCTAGAGCCTCGGCCCTTCGTTTTCGACTCACGGGAGGAACTCCACATGGCGTTCAAGGCGCAGCAGGTGAAGAAGGGCTTCTTCGACATTCACGGCATCGAGGACTTCGTCGAGCGCAAGGTGCACGAGGTGCTCAAGGCGCTCGGGCTCGCCGGCAAGACGCCCGCTCCCAAGGCTGCTCCTGCGAAGAAGGCGGCGGTGAAGAAGGCCGCTCCTGCGCCGAAGGCCGTGAAGGTCGAGACCGATGATGCCCTCGCCGTGGTGCTCTCGGCGCTCGAGTCGAACTCGAAGAAGGCGGCGCTGCTCAAGGCCGGCAAGCAGAAGGATCAGCTGCTGCGCTCGCTCATTCCCCTCTACGTCGCGCGCAACTCGAACGCCGAGGTCAGCTCGGGTGTCACCTCGAAGTTCTGGGCGAAGCACGGCGTGAAGTACGCGGCGCCGAACGCGGCGAAGGCCCTGCGTGAGCACGCGGGCTATTCGAAGCGCACCAAGAACGGCAACCAGATCACCCCGAACGGCGTGAAGTACGTCGAGGCGGCGCTGTCGGGCAAGAAGGCCGCCTGACCCAACCTGCGACTGCTGCTTCAGCCCGGAGGCGATCGATCGCTGGCAGATCGGTCGCCTCTGGTGTTTTGGGGCCCACATGACGACCACAGCTCCTCAGAAGCCGCGCTCGGCGCCCTGGTGGCTGGTGATCGGCATCTTCGTGGTCGTGCCGGTCACGTTGTCGTTCATCATCTCGCGGCAGGCCGCCGCGCAGCAGCTTCGGCGCAAGGCCATCGCCTCGTCACACGGCTGGGCCATCGAGAACAAGAACGAGGGTCAGCGCGCGTGGGTTCTTCACGGCTTTCACCGTGACGTGGAGTTCGAGGCGGTTCATCTGCTGCGTGAAGGCGGCGGCACGGCGTGGCGGCTGCGCATGCCGCTCGGCCGCGAGGTGCCCTCGTGGGTGCTGGTGGCGAGACCGTTCGACTGGCGCGCGATCGACTTCGGCACCATCTCGACGCTGGTCACGCGCGCCGAGCTGCCGCCCGCGGCCACTGGTGGGCCCGCCGGCTTCACCACCTTCGGCGCCAGCGCCGTCGTCGCCGAGCTGCTGCGGCCTCAGGTGCTGAGCGCCTTGAGTGCGACGACGCTGCCTGGCGTGTTCGCCGTCTCGTTCGTCGACGACGCGGTGATGATCGACGGTGTCGGCGACCTGCCCGAAGGTGAAGCGCTGGTGCCCTGGCTCGACTTTTCGGCGTCGCTGGTTCGGGTCTTCTCTCCCGACGCGGGCTGACAGACCCGCCGCATCGTTGCTTGACCGCGAGCGGCGACAGATCGACAACCGCTCCCCTCGTGGCTTTCTCCACCCGCGTTCACGGCGAGTCCTTCAGCTTCGGCTCTCTCAAAGAGGTGCTGGGCCGCGCGAACGAACCCCGCTCCGGTGACAGACAGGCCGGCCTCGCCGCGCGCTCGATGCGCGAGATGGCGGCCGCGAAGGACATTCTCTCGAACGTCACCTTGAAGCAGCTCTACGAGGCGCCCTCGGTGCCGTTCGAGCACGACGAGGTGACGCGGGTGATCGTCGACGGCCTCGCGCCGCACGTGCTGACCCGCGTGCAGGGGTGGACGGTGGGCGAGTTTCGCGAGTGGCTGCTCGACGATCGCACCACTGGAGAAGACATCGCCGGCGTCTCACCCGGCCTCACGCCCGAGATGATCGCCGCCGTGGCCAAGCTCATGTCGAACATGGACCTGGTGATGGCGGGCAAGAAGATGCGCGTCACCGCCAGGTGCAACAACACCATCGGCGTGAAGGGCCGCATCTCGTCGCGTCTGCAGCCGAACCACCCGACTGACGACGTGCAGGGCGTGCTCGCGGCGGTGCGTGACGGCCTGAGCTTCGGCAACGGAGACGCGGTCATCGGCGTGAACCCCTCGACCGGCGACATTCAGGGCACGGTCGACATTCTCACCGCGGTGAAGGACCTGATGCGGAAGTTCCGCGTACCGACGCAGAACTGCGTGCTCTCGCACATCACGATTCAGATGGCGGCCGTACGACGCGGGGCTCCGCTCGACCTCATGTTCCAGTCGATCGCCGGCAGCCAGGGCGCGAACCAGAACTTCGGCGTGTCGGTCTCGGTGCTCGACGAGGCGTACGATCTCGCGCGGCGGGAAGGCACCGCGCAGGGCCCCAACGTCATGTACTTCGAGACGGGGCAGGGCACGGCGCTGTCGGCCAACGCGCACCACGAGACCGATCAGGTGACGATGGAGGCCCGTGCCTACGGGCTGGCGCGTCGCTACTCCCCGTTCCTCGTCAACAGCGTCGTGGGCTTCATCGGGCCCGAGTACCTGCGTGACGCGAAGGAGATCACCCGCGCCGGGCTCGAAGATCACTTCATGGGCAAGCTCACCGGCATCTCGATGGGCTGCGACGCCTGCTACACGAACCACGCGATCGCCGATCAGAACGACCAGGAGAACCTCGAGATGCTGCTCGCGGCGGCCGGGGTGAACTACCTGATGGGCATCCCCATGGGCGACGACGTGATGCTCAACTACCAGACCACCAGCTTTCACAACAACGCGGCCCTGCGAGAGCTGTTCGGGCTGAAGCCCGCGCCCGAGTTCGAGGCGTGGCTCGAGCGCATGGGCCTGTGGCGCAACGGCAAGTTGACCGATCGCGCGGGCGACGCGTCGGTGTTCGCGCAGGAGTTCGGCCGATGACCGAAGACGAGCTGCGAAAACTCGTGACCGAGGTCGTGCGCGAAGTGGTGAAGTCCGCCGAGCCGAAGTCGCCGGTGGTGCGAGAGGAAGAAGAACCGCTCCGGAGGGGGCCGCACCACCGGCCGTTGCCTGCGCCGAAGAACGCCGACGCGCTCGAACGGTACAAGGCGCTCACGCCGTCGCGCATCGTCACCGGGCGCACCGGCACGCGGTACCTCACCAGGAGCTATCTCGGGCTTCGCGCCGACCACGCCATCGCGCTCGACGCCGTGGAGTCAGAGGTGCCCGACGGCTGGGCCGAGCAGCAGGGCTGGCTCGCGCTGCGCACCCGCGCGAAGGATCACCAGGAGTTCTTCCTGCACCCTGATCAGGGCCGGCGCCTCGACGACGCGTCGAAGGCGCGTTGCGAGAAGGAAGCCGAGCGCGGCGTCGACGTGCAGCTCATCGCCGGTGACGGGTTGTCGGCGCACGCGCTGCTCAAGAACGGCCCCGCGTTGATGAAGGCGCTCGCGACGCATCTGACGGGCGTGGGCTTTCGAGTCGGCAAGCCGCTGTTCGTGAAGTTCGCGCGCATCGGCGTGCAAGACGAGATCGGCGTCATCACCCAGGCGAAGTCGACCATCATCGTCGTCGGCGAGCGGCCCGGGCTCGGCACCGGAGACTCGCTCTCCATCTATACGGCGTACGGCCCGAAGCTCTCGCAGGACAACGCCGAGAAGGACTGCATCTCGAACGTGCGCGACCTGGGCTTCGTGCCCGAGCGGGCGGCGGCGCGGTGTGCGGCGCTCATGAAAGAGACGTTCGCGGCCGGCGGCGGCGGCGTGAAGCTGACCGGCGGCGACCCTGCGTTCCGCCCCCACGTGGTCAATCACTGATGCTCGTTCGTCTGCCCCCCAAGCTGTTGTCGTGTCGTCTGCTCGAGCAGGTCGAACCGTCACTGGGCCGCGCGCTCGGCTGCTCGGAGCGCCACGTCTCGGTCGGAATCGTCACGTGCGATCAGGACGACTCGCTCTATGCAGCGCTCGATCACGCGACCAAGTTCGCCGACGTCGACGTCGTCTACGCGAAGAGCTTCTATGCCGGCAGCGCGCACGCGTCGGGGCCGTTCTCGGGCGAGATCATGGGCGTGCTCGCGGGCCCGAACCCCGACGAGGTCAAGGAGGGGCTGTGGGCGCTGCGCGAAGCGCTCACCAGCCGCATTCACTTCGTGGCCGTCGAGGGCACGGCGGCACCTGCGTTTTTCCCCCACGTCATCGAAGAGACCGGCCGTTACCTCGCGCCGCTCGCCGGTGTCGCCGTGGGGAGCCCGCTCGCGTACCTCATCGCACCGCCGACCGAGGCGATGATCGGCCTCGACGCTGCGCTCAAGTCGGCGAACGTCAAGCTGCTGAAGTTCTTTGGGCCTCCGACCGAGACGAACTTCGCGGGCGGGTACCTGGGCGGCAGCTCGGTGGCCGATGTTCGCGCCGCTGCCGAGGCTTTCAGTGAGGCTGTCGAGTCGGTCGTGCGTGCGCCGATGGCGGGTCTGGTGCGACCCGAACGTGAGCGTCGCTGATCAGCCGTAACGTTCTCGGCCGGCGTGCCCACCTCCCATGTGTCGTGGGGAGCTGACAGCACAACCCAGATCGGGAGACACTGTTCACCTCACCGGGGGCCTCATCACATGGAGCATCTTCGTTTCATCGTCGAGGGACGTGGCGACGCACCGCACAGCCCGGAGCAGATTCGTCAGCTGTTCCGAGAAGGCGTCATCACCAACACCACGCGGCTCTCACGCGACGGCAAGCAGTGGTTCCCTGCCGTGCAGCTGTTGAACCGGTTGCCTGACGAGCCGAAGCCCCGGCCGCCGACGCCCGTGCTGGGCGTTCGTTCTATTTCGTGACCTGCCGGTAGTTCTTCTCGCCGTCGTTGAACCAGAGCTCGCCGATCTCGCGAGCGCCAGCTGCGTCGTGCGCCGCCCGACAGGTGAGGCCGACGTGCAGCGCGAACTCCACCGTGGTGCCCGCCTTGACGGGCAACGTGAAGTACCCGGCCGTGATGGGGCAGGGCACGTCGTGAGACGAGAGCTTGTGGGCGCTCTTCCAGCCGTCGACCGTCCAGTGCAGCTCCTGCCAGGCCACCGACAGCACGTCGAAGCCACGGGCCAGCCAGCCGCGCGAGGCCGCGTAGGCCACCACTTCAGGCAAGGCCGGGTTGACGTCGAAGTGAATGCGGCTGGTTCGCACGATCGGAGCCGTGGTGGGTCTCACGTAGCCCGGCCGAACCGGCTCGCTGCCCCCGCCGCCAGGCTCGTCCCCCGTGCGATGCTCCATCGAGTTGGCGTTCATGGGCGGCACCCTAGCGCCAGCGGCTTTGACCTTTCAAAGGGTGGGGTGTTGAGGGTTCGTGACGGTTCGGTCTCCACCAGCGCTGCGGCTCGTGCCCCCGCCAATTCAGACGGACGGCGCCCTGTGCGCCGCGTTTCTCGAGGGCGACACGAACGCGTTCGGCGAGCTCATGCGCCGTCATCAAGAGACGGTGTTTCGCCTGGTGCGCCGGTACGCCGCGACGCCCGACGAAGCCAGAGACCTGACCCAGCGGGCTTTCCTGCAGGCCTTCGAGGCCGCCAACCGCACGTTGCCGAGGCTCGCCGCGGCGCCCGGTGAGATTCCCTTCAAGGCCTGGCTGCTGCGCATCGCCATCAACCTCGGGAAGAACCAGGTGCGCGACGGCGTGCGGTGGGCGAGGGCGCCGCTCGAGGCCGTGGAGCGCTCCACCGAACGGCCGCCCGACGCGCAAGCCGTGCTCGAGCGCGCAGAGTCAGAAGCGCTGACCCGCCGCGCCGTCACCGCTTTGCCCAAACGCCAGCGCGAGGTCTTCACGCTCCGCATCGACGGTGGGCTGCCCTTCGCCGAGATCGCCGAGACGCTGGGCATCAGCGAAGGCAACGCGAAGTCTCACTTTCACTACGCCGTGAAGCGTCTGCGCGACGAGGTGCGCACGCTCACCGTCGCCCCGAACGCTCCGAAAGGTCAGCCATGAACTGCGAACAGGTCGAACTCGCGTTGCTCGAGCCCGAACGAAGCGCCGAGGTGGTGGCGCACCTCTCGACGTGCGCTTCGTGCCAGGCGTTTCAACGCGAGCTCGGGCTGGTGAGCGAGCTGGCTGCGCTGCCCGAGCCGTCTGCAGCCGAACGTGCCGCGCTCGACGGCCTGCCCGAGGCGACGTGGGCCGAGTGGCGCCGGGCCCAGCGCGGCCGCCAGAGCTGGCTCGGCTACGCCGCCGCTGCCGGGTTCGGAGCGCTCGTCGCCGCCGCGGGCTTCTGGAGCGCCCGCCCAGTTCGCGAAGTCGTCGTCGAGCGCGTGGTGGAGCGCCCGGCCGCTCGAGTGGCGAGCGCGGAATTCGAGCAACCCAACCTCTCACCCGATGACGTGTTCTTCGAGGTGACGTGGCCGGACCTTCCCGAAGGAGAAGACCCATGATGCAGAAGCTGATGGTGGCAGTGATGATGGTGTCGACGTTGGCGTTCGCAGGGCCTGGCAAGACGGGCCCCGCGAAGTGGGACAAAGGCGAAGATCGAGAGGAGCGGCAGGAGGAGCACGCGCGGCAGGGCCGCATGATGCTCGTCGTCGCCGTGGCCGAAGCGCTCGAGCTGAACGAGGCGCAGGCGCTCAAGGTGGCCGACAAGGTGAAGGCGCTCGACGAGAAGCGCCGGCCCGTGCGCGAAGCGATGGGCGAGGCGATGCGGGCCGTGAAGGCCGCGGCCGACGGTGACGCGGCGGCGCTCGCGGCGCTCGACGCGAACATGCAGAAGGTGCTCGATGGCCGCGTGCAGATGGCGCAGCTCGACAAGGAGCTCTTCGCCACGCTCGGTGAAGGCCAGCCGCCGCAGAAGCGCGCGAAGCTCGCGGTGGTGCTCGCGAAGGTGGGCGCCGAGTTTCGTGGCCGGGGCAACAAGGGCCGTCACCAGTCCGAGTGACCGGGCCGCTCGGGTTGGGGCGCGCGACGGCGCGGGTTGTGAGGCAGATTCGGGCTCATGAACCGAACTGTCGTGCGCGTGCACAAGCCGGGTGGGCCCGAGGTGCTGACGGTGGAGCAGGAGCCCGCTCCGTCGCCCGGCCCCGGCGAAGTGCAGCTCGAGCAGACCGCCGTCGGGCTCAACTTCATCGACGTCTACCTGCGCTCTGGCCTCTACCCGTCGCCGTTGCCCTTCATCGGCGGTCAGGAAGGCGCTGGCGTCGTCACGCAGCTCGGCGCTGGCGTCACCACGCTGAAGGTCGGGCAACGCGTCGCCTACGCCGGGGCGGTCGGCGGCTACGCGAGCGTGCGGGTGCTGCCGGCCGACAAGGTGATCGCGCTCCCCGAGGGAATCAGCGACGTCACCGCCGCCGCCATCATGTTGAAGGGAATGACCGCGGAGTACCTCGTGCGCCGCTGTCACGTCGTGAAGCCGGGCCAGCTCGTGGTGATTCACGCCGCAGCGGGAGGCGTCGGCCAGCTGGCGTGTCAGTGGGCGCGGCACCTCGGGGCGACCGTCATCGGCGTCGTCGGGCGGCGGGAGAAAGCCCAGCTCGCGACGGAGTCCGGCGCGCACCACGTCGTCGTGCTCTCGGAACAGTCGTTGGTCGACGAGGTGAAGCGGCTGTCGAACGGGCACGGCGCCGACGTGGTCTACGACTCGGTGGGCAAAGACACGCTCAAGGCGTCGCTCGATTCGCTGAAAGCCCGCGGGTTGCTGGTCAGCTTCGGCCAGTCGTCGGGCATGCCAGACCCCATCGCGCTCGCGACGATTGGTGGCGCGCGCTCGCTGTACATCACGCGACCGTCGATGCACGCGTACACGCATACGCGGGCCGAGCTCGAAGAGTCGTCGTCGGCGCTTTTCGCCGTGGTGCTCCAGGGCGTCGTGAAGGTGAAGGCTCCCACGACGTTCCCGTTGACCGAAGCCGCCGCAGCGCATCGAGCGCTCGAAGCTCGGCAGACGACGGGCTCGGTGGTGTTGTTGCCGAAGGCGTGACGGACGCCGAGATGCGCCCGTTTCGCAGCGCGCTGGTTGCCGGGACATCTGATCTGAGGTGCCCAGGGCTTGCGCCAACGACGATGCCCGCGCTCGGTCTTGCGCGGTGAAAGGTCGCGCGTCCCAGCACACCTCGCGGACATTGCCCGAAGCGCTCCGGCGGGCTGAAAAGTTTCCCCGCGGGGACTGGTGAGCCCGAAAAGTCTCCCCGCGAGGACTGGCGACCCCGAAAAGTTTCCCCGCGAGGACTGGCGACCCCGAAAAGTTTCCCCGCGAGGACTGGTGAGCCCGAAGAGTATTCCCGCGCGGACTTTCGACCCCCGAAAAGACTCCCCGCGCCAGCCACGGCGTTCCGAGACAGCGCCTGGCGTCGGCCGGAGCGTGAAAAGCTCACAGCAGCGGCGGTGTGGGGCGCCGAGCGTCTTGTCCTGGCGCTCCCGTGGGCCTCGCGAGCTACCGCGTCGAGGTGCAGGCCCTCGAGAACGGTTGCCCAGAGACCCTGGCCGAGGCGGTCAGATTCCTTCGGCCTGCAGCCGGCCCTCTTCCCAGCCGAGATCGACACACAACGAGCGGGCCTGATGCGCCAGCTGCCGGGCCTGCGCCGTCTGGCCCTGCCGCTTCGCCACGCGCGCCTGTTGCAGCAGCATCTTGGCCTGGAAGAGCAGATCGCCAGACGCCGCGCCCGCCACCGCAGCCGCTTCGAAGTGCCGGCTCGCCTCGACGAGCTGGTTCGTCTGCACGCAGAGGGTGCCCAGGTTCGCGAGCACACGCGCTTCGGCCGAGGGCCAGTTCGCCGAGCGCCACCGCTCGAGGGACTTCTCGAGCAACGCGCGCGCGCCGCCAGACTCCTTGCGCATCAGCTTCGCGCCCGCGAGCCGCGCCTCGACGCGCGCCGTGAGGTTCACCTCTCCATGCCAGCGGGCCAGCTCGTCGGCTGCGTCGGAGCGCTGCAGACTCGACTCCCACGCGAGCACCGCCGCGGGAAGATCGCCCTCCTGCTCTCTGGCCTCGGCGCGTTCTGCGTCGACGAGCGCCATGAAGGGCGTGTCTCCGGCGCGTTTCTCGGCGAGCGCCAGCGCCTCTGCGGCGCGTGCACGTCGCGCTTCACTGCGGTGCACCCGTGCGAGCGACAGCGCGAGCTCGGGCGAGCCCAGCTCCTGGCCCTGCTGCAGCGCCACCGCTTCGTCGACCAGCGTGCGCGCCAACGCGGCGTCTTGCATCGACAACGCCATTCCGGCGGCGCGGGCGAGGGCGTCGACGCGCGCGCGTTTGAGCTCGGGGGTCGCCGGGGTCGTCTGCCCGAGGGCTTCGACCCAGCCACGCACCGCGGTGATGGCGTCACGGAGCGCGCGGCGAGCCAGCGCAGTCTCGGCGGCGTGCTTCCACAAGGCCGCCGCGCGCACGCCGTCTTTGGCGGCGTTCAAGTGCCCGCCCAGCTTCACCGGGTCGATGGAGGCCGGCGCGTTGCGGGCCTGCTCGACGAGCGCCGCGGCCAGCCGCTGGTGCATGAAGAGCCGCTCGGGTGACGAGGTCTCGAGCACGAGCTTCTGCAGCCGCGTCGACGCGAAGGCCCACCGCCGCGGGCCCGCGCTCTTGAGCAGGCGGCTCTGCAGCGCGAACTGCAACGCCTGCGGGGTCACCTTCGGCAGCGCGACGCTGACCTGCGCCCCTTCGAACGAGTCTCCACACAGCGCGGCGGCCTCGAGCAGCCGCACCACCTCGATGGGCATCGCCGCGAGCCGCGCGCGGGTGATGCCGTCTGCGTCCATCTGGGGGACGTCGCCGATCAGGGTCGACTGGCCGGCCTGCTGACGAAGCAGCCCGCGATCGTGCATCCACCAGGTGAGGTCGACGATTCGCCCCGGCACGCCGCCCGACGCCGCGAACACCTTCTCGGTGAGCGCCGCCGCGGGCGGCAGGGCGAGCGTCGCGGTGAGCCACTGGGCGACGTCGGCGCGGGTCATCGCCGTGACGTCGGCCGAGGGCACCGAGCCCAGCCGATCCATCGGGACCTCGGGGTCGACGAAGCCAATGGTGAGCTCCTTCGGCGCCGCGTGCGTGACGAGCTCGCGGAACGTCTCGACGCTGGGCCCGTCGAAGGCCTCGATGCCGTCGAAGAGGAGCAGCACGGTGCGGCCGTTGGCGCCGGCGCGAAGCACCGCTCTGAGCGCCTGCGCGGCCTGACCCGCCGTGAACGGGTGCGGCAGCTGCACGACGCCGCAGATGACGAGCACGGCGGTGAGCGTCGACTCGGGCAGCGAGAGCTTCTCGAGCGCGCCGCGCAGCGAGCCGGTGCGCGCCTCGGGGGGAACGCCAGTGACGGCGCAGATGAGCTCGGTGATGGCGCCGAAGGGCACCTCTCGCAACGACGCCGGGCTGCGCGCGATGCCGACGACCGAGCCCTTGTTGCGCCCGCGCGTGGCGAGCTCGGCGATGAGCGACGAGCGGCCCGAGCCCCGTGGCGCCCGCACGAGAAAGGGCGCCACCACGCCGCCCGAGAGGCTGACGAGGCGTTTGTCGAGCAGCTGCAAGATGCCTTCACGGCCGATGAGCGGCGCGTTCGCTGCTTGAGCGCTCATGCGCGAGCGGCGGCCCGTCACCTCGAGCGCGTCGAGCTGCTCGACCACCTTCGTGTCGACGACGTCGGCGCACTCGGCGCCCAGCTGCCGCTCGAGGAGCAGCGAGCCCGCGGCCACCTTCGCCGCCAGCACCTGCGCCTTCTTCGTCACGCGCTCGTCGATGTCGTGGTCGAGGTCGGTGCGGGTCGAGGCCTGAATGACGGCCGCCCGAATGGCGCCCGGGCCCGCGTCTGGCGCGCGTGAAGCTTCGTCGGCCACGGCGTCACGAATGGCGAGCAGCGCGGTGACGGCGCGGGCGGTGGTGGCGAGCGCCTCGCCGCCGAAGAGCAGCACTGCGCGATCGTCATCGACCACGTCGACGGCGGCGCCCCAGGCCCGAGACGTCATGAGCGCACGCGCGATGCACCGGCGGGCGCGGGCCGAGCGCACCGGCGCCCCGAGGATCTCGAGGTGCACGACGAGCAGCCGGTTGCCGGTGACGCCGAACCCCTCGCGCGCCTTCACGAGGTCGTCGAGCACCGCCGGAGGGAGCGGCAACGAGAGGGCCTCGAGGCGCGACCGCCGCGCCGACGCCGGAGCCACTGGAGCCTGCGCGCCAGGCGAGACGGGCCCTGCCTTCGACGAGAAGAAGTCGTCGGCAGCGGCGGGCGCGGCGATCGCCGGCACGGCGGCCATCGGCTGTGGCGTCGCGCGGGGCGGCACGGGCGCGCTCGGGGCGGCGGGGGGCCAGGCGTCGTCGACGACGGGCGCGGGCGGCCAGACCTCGGCGCCGGTCACGCCTGCGCCCTGCTCCGACTGCGTGAGGCCGGTCTGCAGCGCCTTCGCGAACTCGCTGGCAGTCGCCCAGCGATCGGCCTTGTTCTTCGAGAGCGCCTTGAGCACCGCGTCGGTGAGCGGCTTGAAGAGCGCGAGCTCGGTGCGGCGCTTCGACGGCTCCTCGGGCACCTGGGTGAGGTGCATGCCGATGACCTGCGTCAGCTCTGGCGCCGAGAAGGGCGGCGTGCCGGTGAGCAGCTCGTAGGTGACGCAGCCCAGCGAGTAGATGTCGGTGCGTTCGTCGAGGGCCGCGCCCAGGGCCTGCTCGGGCGAGAGATACATCGGCGTGCCGACGACCATGCCTGCCTGGGTCAGCCGCTCCTTGCCATCGCCCTTCTTGTCGCTCGCGCGCGCGATGCCGAAGTCGAGAATCTTGGCGAGCTCGCTGCCGTCGCGCTTCTTGCCGAGCACGATGTTGGGCGGCTTGAGGTCGCGGTGCACGATGCCGAGCGCGTGGGCTTCGGCGAGGCCGTCGCAGACCTGCGAGACGATGTCGACGACGCGGCGGGGCTCGAGCGGGCCTCGGGCCACCTCGGCGTCGAGCGGCGTGCCTTCGACGTACTCCATCGCGAGGAAGGGCTGGCCGGCCTGGGTGCGGCCGAAGTCGAAGACGCGCACCACGTGCGGGTTCTCGAGCTGGCTGACGAGCTCGGCTTCGCGCTGAAACCGCGTCCACATCTCGGGGTCGCTCGCGAGCGCCCGTTTGAGCAGCTTGAGCGCGACCGAGCGCTTCAGGTGAACGTGCGCCGCCCGGTACACCTCACCCATGCCGCCCGACGCGATGTGCGCCTCGATGCGGAAGCGCTCCTCGAGCAGCGTGCCAGGCTCGAGCAGCGGCTCTTCGACGTGTTCTCCGGGCGCGGTGATGACCTTGCCGTCGGCGGTGCGAATCGTCTTGGGGCGCGTGAAGCGGGTGGTGGCGAACAGGCCCGACGGGCGGCTCTCGGCCGGCGTCAACATCGCGGCGACGAACTCCTTGAGCGTCTTCACCGAGTCTTCGGTGAGCGTGACGGCGAGGCCGACGTTGCCGTGGTCGTCGAAGTCGGAGCCCTTCACCAGGCCGAGCAGCTCGACGCGTGAGCCGTTGGCCAGCATGACGTCGATGGCGGCCTCGGCGCCGTCGGCGACCTCGTCGGGCCAGGGAACGAAGACTTCGCTCTGTTCGAGGCGTGCACCGACGCCCGCCTGAAGATCGGCGGGTGTGTCGAAGGTCACACCGCAACGAACCTGCTCTGCCATCGGGACCACGAGTGTCGCCCAGGACGGCGGCTGAGCCCAGCCTTGACTTGCCACCATGCCCTTCCATTTCCCTTGCGTCGCCCACGGTTGCCTCGGCCGAGGTCGACGCGTCTGGAGCGCAGGGCTATGCGCCTCGCCATGCGTCTCGTCGTCACGTGTCTCGTGCTCGCGTTCACCGCGTGCAGCCCTCAGCCGGCGGGCCTCGATGCGGGGCCGGTGGGCGGCGGCCTCGTGGGGTTCGGCGGGGGCGGCGCGAGCGGGGGCGGAGAGGCGGCGGGTGGTGGGCTCGCAGCGGCCGGGGGCAGGTCGGGCGGCGGCTCGGGGGTCGATGCCGGAGTCGCGTCGACGACGATTCGCGTGCACTACCCGACGGGCACGCGACGCATGTTCCTGCGAGGTTCGCTGGCGCCGCTCTCGTGGACGGCGGGCGTGGCCATGCAGCAGGTCGACGCCGAGACGTGGGAGTACTCGCTGCCCGCGCACTCGACGGAGCTCGAGTTCAAGCCCCGCCTCGACGAGACCGAGTGGTCGAAGGGGCCGAACTACGTGGTGAAGCCCGGCACGACGGTCGACGTGTTTCCCCGCTTCTTCCGCGACGTGGGCGAGGTCTCACGGCGCTGGGCCGACTTTCGGAGCGCGGCGCTGAACAACTCGCGGGGCGTCTGGGTGTACCTGCCGCCGACGTACCTCGAGAACACCACGTTCCGCGCGCCCGTCGTCTACATGCACGACGGGCAGAACCTGTTCGACGCGTCGACGGCCTTTGGTGGCACCGAGTGGCAGGTCGACGAGACGATGAACCGCACGGCGAACGACGGCTTCATCGCCGAGGCCATCGTCGTCGGCCCCGAGAACACCGCCGCGCGCATCGACGAGTACACGCCGACGAGCACCACGCAGTACGGCGGCGGGCAGGGCGCGACGTACCTTCGGTTCCTCGTCGACGAGCTCAAGCCGGCGGTCGATCGCGAGTACCGCACGCGGCCGGGGCGCGAGAGCACGGTCGTCATCGGCTCGTCGCTCGGTGGGCTCATCTCGACGTACGCAGGCGTTCAGAAGCCAGAGGTGTTCGGCAACGTCGGCGCCATGTCGCCGTCGACGTGGTGGGACAACCGGTGGATTCTGGGGTCGGTCGCTGGCCTGCGCGCGCCGCCGCTTCGCCCGCTCAAGGTGTATGTCGACAGCGGCAACGCCGGAACCTCGATGGACGACGTGACGAACACGGCCGACCTCGCGCAGGCGTGGAGAGATCGCGGCTACGCCGACGAGGTGACGCTCAAGTACGTCGTGCAGAACGGCGCGTCGCACAACGAGACGTACTGGGCGCAGCGCTTGCCCGTGGCGCTGCGGTTTCTGCTCGGCCCCGGGCGCTGAGTCAGCTGCGGCCCTTCGAAGGCGCGGTGAGCACCTCGCAGCCCGTTGGCGTCACCACGAGGGTGTGCTCGAACTGCGCCGACCAGCGGCCGTCGAGGGTCACCACCGTCCACCCGTCTGCGAGAACACGCGTGTCGGGCCTGCCGAGCGTGATCATCGGCTCGATGGTGAAGGCCATGCCTGTCTTCAGCTTGAGGCCCGTGCCCTTGCGGCCGACGTGCGCGACGTGTGGCGCGAGGTGCATCTGCCGCCCGATGCCGTGCCCGCCCCAGTCGCGAACGACGTCACAGCCCGCCGCCTTCGCGAGCGCCTCGATCGCGGCGCCGATGTCTCCCAGGTGAGCGCCGTGGCGAACGACCGCGAGGCCCGCGTCGAGACACCGGCGGGCCGTCTCGACCACGTGGCGCGCCTCGCTCGAGACCTCGCCGATGCAGAACGTGGCCGAGGTGTCTCCGTGCCAGCCGCCGAGCTCGCTCGTCACGTCGACGTTGATGATGTCGCCCTCCCGGAGCACGTCGGTCTCGCTCGGCACGCCATGACAGACGACCTCGTTGCGGCTGGTGCACACCGCGGCCGGGAAGCCGTGGTACCCGAGCTGACTCGGCCGCGCGCCGCGCCCACGCGTGTCTTCACGCACCCACGCGTCGATGTCGGCGGTGCTGATGCCCGGCCTGAGCCGTGAGCCAATCAGCGCGAGCGTGTTCGCGGCGACGGCTCCGGCGCGGCGGAAGTGGGGCAGCTCTCGTTCGGTGACTCGTGGTGGCACGGCGCGACGAATCGCTGCTCGGCGCGCGGCCCGCCAATACCGAATGGGTATGGGGCGCGGCGACGGTGAAGCCGTTATCATCGCCCGCACCCATGAGCCTCACCCAGCTCGAGTACTTCGTCGCCGTCGCCGAGACCGGCAGCGTCACCCGCGCCGCCGAGAAGTGCTTCGTCTCGCAGCCGCCGATGACGCGGCAGATTCGTGCGCTCGAAGACGAGCTGCACGCGAAGCTCTTCGAGCGCAGCACCCGCGGCATGCAGCTCACGGCCGAAGGCGCGCGGCTGCTCCGGCATGCGCGCTCGGTGCTCGAGCTGGTGAGCGCGACGCCCGGCGTCGTTCGACGAGGCTGTTGAAGTCGAGGCGCGCGGCTGCGTATGTGCGTTTCATGACTCGCGCACGCGTCGGCATCGTCGGGGCCTCGGGCTACTCGGGGTTGGATCTCACGAAGCTCCTGCTCGGCCACGAGCGGGTGACGATCGACTTCCTCACGTCTGATCGCTGGGTCGGTCAGCAGGTCGAGGCGCGCGTCGGCGTGCCGGTGAAAGAGGGCGCCGCCCAGTACGTGTCGGTGGAGTCAGGCCTCGAACGCGCCGCGCAGTGCGAGGTCGTCTTCCTCGCGACGCCGGCCGAGACGTCGCTCGAGCTCGCGCCGAAGCTGTTGCCGAAGACCCGCGTCATCGATCTCGCCGGCACGTTCCGGCTGCGTGACGCCTCGCTCTACCCCGCGTTCTACAAGTTCACGCACCCCGAGCCCGCGCTGCTGCAGCAGTCGGCGTACGGCCTGCCCGAGCTGTTTCGTGAGCGCCTCGTCGGCCAGCGCTTCATCGCGAACCCCGGCTGCTACGCGACGGCGGCGGCGTTGTCGGTGGCGCCGCTCGTGAAGCAGGGCCTCGTCGAGCTCGACTCCCTCGTGATCAGCGCGGCGTCGGGCGTGTCGGGTGCAGGCCGCAAGGCGAGCGAAGACTTCACCTTCATGGAGATCGACGCCGACTTCCGTGCGTACAAGGTGCTGTCGCATCAGCACACGCCCGAGATCGAGCAGACGCTGTCGACGGTCGCCGGCACGCCGGTGTCGCTCGTCTTCACGCCGCACCTCTTGCCGATGAAGCGCGGCATTCTCTCGACCGCCGTGGTGACGCTGAAAGCCGGCGTGGGCGCGGCCGAGGTGAGCCAGGCCTACGAGCGCGCGTACGCGAAGGAGCCGCTGGTGAAGCTCATGGCGAACGCCGAGGCCGTGCGCATCGCCGACGTGGTGAACACGCCGAAGACGACCCTCGGCGTCAGCGTGAAGGGCAGGCGCTGCGTGGCCATCTCGGCCATCGACAACCTGCAGAAGGGCGCCGCGAGCCAGGCCGTGCAGAACCTGAACCTCGTGATGGGCTGGCCCGAGACGAGCGGCCTGCTCTGAGCGGCGCGGCGTTCAATCGCCGAAGCAGATGCCCATGTCGCGGCCTGTCATCAGGGTGTCGCTGTCGAGCGGCACGGCCTTCATGCGGCCGGCGACCTGCTCGAGGGGCACGTACTGCACGTTCGGGTGCGCGAGGCTGACCATGACGTTGCTCTGGCCCTCGGCGAGCGCGCGCACGGCGGCGGCTCCGAAGCGAAGGGCCGCGAGGCGATCGAACGACGTCGGCGTACCACCGCGCACGAGGTGCCCGAGCACGACGGTGCGAGTGTCTTTGCCGGTCTTCTTCGCGAGCGCGCGGGCGACCTGTTCGCCGATGCCGCCCAGGCGCTCGGCCTGGCCCGCCTCGGCCTGTGCGAGCACCGACAGCTGGCCGTCGATGACGCGCGCGCCTTCGGCGACGACCACGAGCGAGTAGCCGCGCCCGTACTCGTCACGCTGGCGAATCTTCTCGGCGACGATGTCGAGGTCGAAGGGAATCTCGGGCAGCAGAATCGCGTGCGCGCCGCCCGAGATGCCCGAGTGCAGCGCGATCCACCCCGCGTAGCGGCCCATCATCTCGACGACCATCAGGCGCTGGTGGCTCTCGGCGGTGGTGTGCAGGCGATCGAGGCACTCGGTCGCGAAGGCGACGGCGGTGTCGAAGCCGAACGTGGTGAACGTCTTGTCGAGGTCGTTGTCGATGGTCTTCGGTACGCCGACGACGCGCAGCCCCTTCTTGGCCAGCGCGTGGGCGATGGTGAGCGAGCCGTCGCCGCCGATCGAGATGAGCGCGTCGATCTGCTTCTTCGCGAAGTACTCGACGATCTCGTTCGAGCGGTCGATCTCCTTCACGGTGCCGTCGGGCATGTGCAGGGGGTACTTGAGCGGGTTGCCGCGGTTGGTGGTGCCGAGAATCGTGCCGCCGAGGTGGGCGATGCCGCGCACGCGGTCGCGCGTGAGGCGAACCGCGCCCCCGTCTTCATAGCGCTCGGGGAAGAAGATGCCGTTGAAGCCGTCGCGCAGGCCGTAGCATTCCCAGCCGTGGTTGATGGCAGCGAGCGTCGCTGCACGAATGACGGCGTTGAGGCCCGGAGCGTCTCCGCCGCCCGTGTTGATCGCGATGCGTTTGATGCCCATGAGCCGGGTTCTACCCGGTCGTCGGCGAATGGCTCGAAAACAGTTCGCGACGGAGTGCTCGCGGTCAACTCGGAGCCGCCAGCCGCCTTGTTCGAGCGGCACGCGGAATGCGGTTGATCATCTGTGCACTCAGTCCATATGTCGCGGCCACTCGATGCCCATCGCTCGCGGTTTCACGTTCTCGGGCCTGCACAGCGGCATCAAGCCGTTCAAGAAGGATCTCGCCCTCATCGTCTCGGAGCGCCCGTGCAGCGCCGCGGCCGCGCTCACCATCAACGCCGCGAAGGCCGCGCCCATCGTCGACTGCGAACGCAGGCTGCCGGCGAGCGGCGTGCGCGCGGTGCTGATCAACTCGGGCAACGCGAACGCGCTCACGGGGCCCGAAGGGCTCGCCGACGTCAGCGAGCTGTGCGCGGCGACGGGCAGGGCGCTCGATCTCGACGGCGCGGCGGTGCTGATGGCCTCGACCGGCGTCATCGGGCAGCGCCTGCCGAAGCAGAAGATCGTCGACGCGCTCCCGAGGTTGAAGGGGCAGCTCAAGGCCGCGGTCGAGATGGCGGCCGAGGCGATTCTCACCACCGACACGCACATCAAGGTCGCCTCTCGCACGGTGAAGCTCGCGCGCAAAGAGGGGCGCCTGACGGCCATCTGCAAGGGCTCGGGCATGATCGCGCCGCAGCTCGCGAGCACGCTGGCCTTCATCTGCACCGACGTCGCCATCTCGCCCCAGATGCTGCAGCGCGCGCTCGTCGGCGCGATGGACGGCAGCTTCAACAACCTCACCGTCGACAACGACATGAGCACCAACGACCTGGTGCTCGGGCTCGCGAACGGCGCGCTGGGCAACACCGAGATCACCGAGCCGGGCCCCGACTTCGAGCTCTTCGTCACGCAGCTGCAGTCGATCTGCGCCGAGCTGGCGAAAGAGGTCGCGCGTGACGGTGAAGGCGCGACGAAGCTGCTCGAGGTGCGGGTGAGCGGAGCGCCGAACAAGGCGATCGCGACCGACCTCGCGCGCTCGGTGGCCGGCTCGACGCTGGTGAAGGCGGCCATCTTCGGCGCCGACCCGAACTGGGGGCGAATTCTCGCCACCGTCGGAGCGCGCTGCGGCAGCCAGAGGTACGCCGTCGACCCTGCGGCCTCGAAGGTCATGGTGCAGGGCGTGTGCGTCTACGACACGCGCCCCATGTTCGACCCGCGCGAGCCGCCGGGCCCGCTCATCGCCAACGACGCGAACGAAGGGCCGTCGGTTCCGCATCACAAGAGCCTGCGTGCGCGCATGCGGGCGCCCGAGGTGCTGGTGGAGATCGACCTGCGCTTGGGCGCGGAGTCGGCCGTCGGCTGGGGCTGCGACCTCTCGTACGACTACGTGAAGATCAACGCCGACTACACCTCGCTGCTCGTGCCTACGGCCGACGGCAGCGTGGCGAAAGACGATCGGCTCACGAACTACTCCCCGAAGTTCAAGGTGAACCTGGTCACCGAGGCGCTCACGTACATCTCGCGGTTCGCGGGCAAACGCGTGGTGCTGAAGCTGGGCCGCCAGGCGATGGGCAAGGACTCGCTGCGGGCGTCGATCGCGCAAGACGTGTCGTTGCTGCGCGCGGTGGGCATGGTGCCGATCATCGTGCACGGCGAGAGCCCCGAAGGCGCCTCGAAGGGTGACTCGCGCAGCCGCGAGATGGTGCTCAACGGTCAGACGAACACCGAGCTCGTCACGCTGCTCAACCGATCGGGCACGCACGCCATCGGCCTGTCGGGAATGGACGCGTCGTTTCTCAAGTCGACGCTCGCGAAGGACTCGAGCATCGAAGCGCCGCGCGGCGAGGTCACCAGCATCAACGGCGAGCTGCTCGAGCTGTTCCTGCAGCGCAACTACGTGCCCGTCATCTCGCCGGTCGGCTTCCTCGAAGACGGCACCACGGTTCCGCTCGAGCCCGATCAGGTGGCCAGCGAGATCGCCGTCGCCGCGAAGGCCGCCAAGCTCGTGTACCTGGTCGGCGTGCCCGGCTTCACCGAAGACGACTCGCTGCTCGGGCAGCTCACCACCACGGTGCTCGCGGCGAGGATCGCAGCGAACACCTTCAAGCCGAACCTCGCGCGCAAGGGCCGGTTCGCCATCGCGGCGCTCGAGCGCGGCGTCGAGCGCGTGCACGTCATCGACTCGCGCACCCCGCACAGCATCATCGCGGAGTTCTTCACCGATCAAGGCATCGGCAGCCTCGTCACCCTGGGCTGATTCACCCTCTTCCCAAGAAGGAGTCTCACCATGGCGCTCGCGAAGACAGATGCTTCAGGCGGCTCGGGGCTGTTGCCCGAAGTGCTCGCGTTCTCGACCTCGCTCGGCCTCGACCGGCAGCTGCTGAAAGAAGACCTGCTCGGCTCGATGGCGCACGTGACGATGCTCGGCCGCACCGGCGTCATTCCCGCGAAGGAGGCACGCGTCATTCGCGACGGCCTCGTCGACCTCTGGAAGCGGGACGACGCCGGTACGCTCGTGTTGCCCGACGAAGAAGACGTGCACATGGCCGTCGAGGTCGAGCTGAATCGAACCATCGGGGCTCCGGCGGCGCTGCTGCACTCGGCGCGCAGCCGCAACGATCAGGTCGCGACCGATCTGCGGCTGCACGTGCGTGACGCGGTCGCCACCGCCATCGGCTCGCTCACGCAGCTCATCGACGAGGTCGTCGAGCGCGCGAAGAAGGACGGCCACCTGCTGATGCCGTCGTACACGCACCGTCAGCGCGCGCAGCCGATCTCACTCGGCTACTGGCTCGCGTCGTACGGCGCCGCGTTCTTGCGTGACGCGCAGGCGTTCGGCTTCGCGCTCGAACAGGCCGACGCGCTCGCGCTCGGCAGCGGCGCCATCAGCGGCAGCTCGCTGGGCATCGATCGCGAGATCACCCGCGGCCTGCTCGGCTTCTCGCGGCTCACCATGAACGGCCTCGACACGGTGGGTGAGCGCGACTTCGCCCTCGACTACCTCTACTCGACAGCGCGCTTCTTCGTGCACGCGAGCCGGTTGTCGACCGACCTGATCGACTTCACGACCTCGGAGTTCGGCTTCGCCACGCTCTCGGGCGACATCTCGATGGGCAGCTCGATGATGCCGCAGAAGAAGAACCCCGACGTGTTCGAGCTGATCCGCGGGAAGTCGGGGCGCGCCATCGGCAACCTGATGGGCCTGCTCACCACCGTGAAGGGCCTGCCCGGCGGCTACAACCGCGACCTGCAGGAAGACCGCGGCCCGCTGCTCGAGACGAAGCCTCTGTTGCACGGCGTGTTGTCGGTGCTGCGCCTCTCGTTGCCGCACGTGACGTTCAACCCCGAGAAGTGCCGCGCGGGGCTCGACGAGGGCTTCACGCAGGCGACCGATCTCGCCGAGGCGCTGGTGAAGAAGGGCATGCCGTTTCGCGTGGCGTACAAACACGTCGGCGCCCTCGTGCGGAAGTGCCAGGAGCAGGGCCTCGCGTTGTCGAAGGTCTCGGTCGAGCTGGCGAAGTCGATCGACCCCGCCATCGACGCCGACGTGTTGTCGGTGCTCGAGGCCTCTGGCGCGGTCGCGCGCAAGCTGAGCGCCGGCAGCACCGGCCCCGCGTCGGTGAAGGCGCAGCTCGAGGCGCTCTCGGCTCAGGCGAAGGCGCTGGGTGACAAGGCGAAGTCGGTGCCGCGCTTCGGGCAGCTCTTCGAGTCGATCGCCGCTTCCTCGCTTTGACATGGCGCCGTGGGAGCGCATCGCCGCCATCAACACCGGGCTCGCGTCGCGCGATCCGTCGCGAATCGACGCGGCCCTGTTGGCGGTCGAGGCGTTTCGGCGCGAGTTCCCCGAAGGACGGCCTGACTTCGAGTTCGTCGCCGCGTTCGGCTGCGCGTCGTTGCCTGGCGAGGTGTTCGAGCGGCTGACAGCTACCGCCCTCGAGCAGTTGCTCCACTTCGAGTCGTCGCTCGAGGCCGCGATGACGGCGGCGTTGCAGCGAGCGGAGGCGCAGCAGGCTGCCTTCGTGCGAGTCGTTCAGCAGGGCCTCTGCCGCGTCGTCGAGCCGGAGCACCTCGAGCCCGA
>JAEUJR010000338.1 GCA_016793585.1 Archangium sp. | reverse complement strand
AGCAGAATCTCGCGGCGCAGCAGCTCGAGCGCGTCGCCCCGCTTCACCACGTTGGGCGCGAGCATCTTCACGGCCACGCGCTCCTTCAGCTGCAGGTCTTCGGCTTCGAAGACGACGCCCATCGCGCCGCCGCCCAGCAGGCTCTCGATGCGAAAGCGCCCGTCGAGCACGTGGCCGATGGCGGCGCCCATGGCCTCGGGCTGGGTGTCGACGACGTCGACCGAGTGCTCCGCCGTCTTGATGCTGACGTGCCGGGCGAGGGCCGCGAGCGTGCGCCGGCAACTGTCGCACTCGTCGACATGCACGTTGACGGCCTGGCGCCCGTGCTGGCTGAGCGCGCCTCGCACGTACTCGACGAGGGTGTTCTCGTCGGGGTGGTCACCCTCGAAGCTCACGGCACCACCACCTCGACGCGCTGAAACTGCTGGCCCTGCACGCGCCACAGCTCGACTGGCGCTGGCGCTTCACCCGTGCGCGCGTCGAAGTCGAGCGGGCCCGACGCGCCGTCGATGTCGACGGTGCCGTGCTGGTCGAGCTCACGCACCAGCGTCGTGAAGCTCGTCGGCACCAGGGGCACCTTCATGCCCGAGCTCAGCTTCGTCAGCGCGCGCGCGAGCGGCAGGCCACCTTCGGCGTTCGACAGATGCAGGGCGAGCATCAGCGACATCATCGCATCGAAGGCGTTGGTGGTGGCGCTCACGGTGAGCGGGTCGATGCCGAAGCGCTGCCGGTACTGCGTGGTGAAATACTGAAGTGCCTCTGACGACGCGTCGGCGGGCGCGCCCGAGGTGCCGAACGCACCTTCGGTCTCGGCGATGAGCAGTACGGGCGAACGCGCCGCGTCGGTGAAGACGAGCCGCCTGCCCATCAACGCGGGCCGCTGCTGGGCCGCTCTCGCCAGGCGCACGGCGTCGTCGGGGAAGGCGACCAGCACCAGCGCGTCGGGGCTCACCTGGGCCGCGCTGTCGAGGGTCGCGTCGAGAGCGCCGTTCTGCGTGTAGGGGAACGCGCGCTGCTTCGCCGGCGGGTACTCACGCCCGAAGGCGACGGCGAGGCCCTGGCCATAGGTGTCGTTGACGTGCACGACGGCCGTCATCGGCGTGCCCGCGTCGACGAGGAAGCGGGAGAGCACGCGCGCCTGCAACGAGTCGGGCGCGGCGGTTCTCCACACCAGGCCTGGCTCCTGCGGCCCCGCGTCGGGGGCGCCATCGGCGAGGTCGGTAATCTCGGCGGCCGTCGCTGACACCGACATCAGCACGGTGTTCGCAGGCACCGTGACGCGCGACGCGGCGATGGTCTCACCGCTCGTCGACGAGAAGAGCGCGAGCACGCCCCGGCGGGTGAGGTGTTGCGAGAGCGTCGCCACCACGTCGGTGCGTGACGTCGAGTCACACGAGAGCAGGCCGATGGGGCGCCCACGCACGCCCTGCCGCTGCGGTGGGTTCATCTGCTCGATGGCCAGCTGCAACGCCTGCAGTCGCGCCACGCCCGTCAGGTTCTGCGCGCCATCGGCGCGCGTGAGCGGCAACACGCTGCCCAGCACGAGCGCGTTCGCCGAGGTGTCTCCGATGCGGGTGCAGCGCTCGTCGAGGGCGGGCAGCGAGACGCAGAGCTTGTCGACGCACTCGAGCTCGGCGCCGCGGGTGGCGCAGTCGGCGTTCGTCGAGCACTCGTCGAATGAGCCGACCGCCAGGCGGCACCCCGAGAGCAGCAGCGACGTGAGCAGCATCAGACGCAGACCCTGCTGCAGATGGCGGCGCACCGGGCGTGCGGTCGCGGCGGGTGAGGAGCTGGCGAGCATCGCCGGAAGGCCTCGAAGCAGAGCCCCGGCCTCAGCGGCGGCCGGCGCCCTGACAGCGGCGTGCAGGCCGTGAGTGTCTCGAGCGAAGCGACCCGCCTCGGCGGTGGCCGGCCCGCTCTCCGTGACGAACGCGTGCGTCGTCAGGTGGGCGGCAGGTGACGAGCCGTGCATGCCGCGCGCGACTCGAGCGAAGCGCCGCTTCGCAGCGACCGGCGCAGGCTGCGTGACGAACGCGCGCCTCATCGGGTGAACACGTCGACGAGAAAGAGGACGGCGCCGGTCACGACGAGGCCGGCGGCGGTGACCCACGCGATGTCGGTGAAGGTCGCGCGCGAGAGCGTCTGCGAGACGAGCTGTGGCTTGAGGGTCGGGTCGAGGCTCGCCCTCGCCTGCGCGGCGGTGCCCTGGGTCCACAACCCGAGCCCAACGCCAACGCCCGCGACGACACCACCCGAGATGAGCCCGACGATTCCCGCGATGCGCAGCGGCCGCGACCCCGACTCCACGACAGGCGTGACGACGACGGCAGGCGGCGGCGCGACGACCTCCTTCACCGGCTCGACTGGTGTGAGGGCGACCGGTTTCTCCTCGGGCGGAGGCGGTGGCTCGACGACGGCCTTCGGCTCCTCCTTCGGGGTGGCGGGTTTGAGCCGGTACAGCGCCGCGAGCGCCTTGCGTGCGCGCTTCATCGCCTGCAGCTCGGCGTCGGGCCGGTCGAGGTACGTCTCGTAGATGACGATGGCCTTCTCGACCTCGTTCGCCTTCTCGAGCGCGCGCGCGAGGTTGAAGAGAATGCGGCCGCTCGGGTCTTGTTTGCTGGCGGCTTCGAGCAGGCGCGCGGCCTCGGGGTAGTCGCCTTTCGCGTACGCCTTCTGCGCGTCGTCGACGAGCTGCCGGGCCGACGGAGCCGCCGAGAGCAGAACGGTGAGCGCGAAGGTGAGCACCGGGAGGGGACACAACCACAGCTCCTTCGCCCGGCAAGCAGATCAGTTCGACCTCGGCCAGATGTCGGGCTCGTCACGCTTCGGGGGTGGACGCGGAGCAGGCGCTTCGCGTACCGGCGTCAGCGATGGCGTCAGGTACTGGGCCTGCTGGCGCGGCGACTCCACGTCGGCGGGCAGCAGCTCGAGCCGAATCGGAGCGAACGTCGACACCGTGTGGCTCACCGCGGCCACCTGTACGACGCCGGGCTCGAGGCGCACCGAGTGGCCGGGCGAGAGCATGCCGGCGCGGGCGTTGCCGAGGGCGTCCTGGGCGCGAAAGGCGATGCGCATCGTCTGGCGCGCGTCGTCGGGAATCGAGAGGCGTTGGGGCTCCGAGAGTCGCAGCGTGCGGCCCGCGCCGACGTCGAGGCAGTCGCTCCACGGGCGCAGCGAGACGAGCGTCGTCTGCTTCGTCGTCGTGTCCTGCACCTGGAGCTCGAGCGTCGACTGTGCGGTGAACGTCTCGGGTGGCTCGCAGTGAAAGCGCAGGTGCTTCACCCCATGCACCGCGAGCACCCGGCCGGGCGCGATGCCGAAGAGCGGGCCAAAGCCCTCTTTCACGTCGTCGAGCCGCGCCGCGACGGTGGCGCCCCTGGGCAGCTGTGAGATGGAGACGAGGTAGCGATGTCTGGGCTCCGTCGGCAGGTCGGGCACGTGCACGGCGAGGGTGTCGACGCGATGGTGGCGCGGGTCGAGGGCGAGGTCGTCGAGCACGGGCGAAGGTGGAGCGGGTGAGCGCTGCGGCGTCGGCGGCGCCACCAGCACGCGCTCTGGCAGCCGTTGTGGGGGCGGCGCGCTCGTGGGCCAGAGCAGCGTCGCGACGAACACGACGAAGGCGAGCCCCACCGCGCCGACGACGAGCCGAACGAGCAGCCGCTCCTCGCGGTCGTGGTCGGGCGGCGCGACCGCAGGCACCAGGCGCGTCAACGCCGGGCGCTTCACCTCGGTGGTGAGCGTGAGCGCGGGCATCTGCATCACCGTGGGAATGTGGCGCTGCACGTCGGCGGGCGTCTCGAGGGTGTCGCGTCGCAGCGGGTCGGCCTCGGTGACGAAGGGCATCGCGGTCGTGGGCGGCGTCGGCGTGAGGGGTGGCATCGCGCGCCAGTCGGCGAGCCCGTCGACGACACGCCACGGCTCTTCGTCTTCTGCGGGGAGCGGCACGCTCGACAGCTCGGTGGCGAACTCGTCGGTCATCACGACTCCACGACCTCGAAGACCGCCGGCAGCTCGGGCTCGGTGACACGGCGGGCGGCGTCGTCGAGCGCCTCGAGGGCCTCGCGCAGCAGCGCAGCGAAGGGGAACGGGTCGGGTGGGCGCTCGTCAGTCATGCCCGAAGGACGGAGCGGGTCTCACGAGGTCGCGCGAAATCGACCGGCGTCGAACGATTCTGAAGCGTTTCGCGTGTTTCAGCCGCCGACGGTGGGAAACGTCGGGGCGAGGTTGGCGCTGCGCAGGTCCTGGGGCCTTGGCGCCGCGAGCCGTTCGCCCGTCGCGACCGCCCGAATGATGCGCGCGAGCTGCGCCGCCCCGTCGGTCAGCGCCGCGGGCCCCGGCTGCAGAATGAAGGGGCTCTTCACCTCGTAGAGCTGGTCATCGACGACGGCGCGCACCGAGGCCCACCCGGGCCGGGAGATGATTTTCTCGCGCGTCGCTTTGCGGCCGCACCAGCTGGCGATGACGGCCTCGGGGTTGCGCCGCGCAATCTCGGCCGGCTCGTAGATGCGGCCCTTCGCGCCCTGCTCGGTGCGGCACTCGACGCAGATGTCTTCGCCACCGAGCCGCTCGACGAGCTCGGAGCACCAGCGAATGCCGCTGATCAACGGCTCGTGCCACTCCTCGAAGAACACCCTGGGGCGCTTCGGCAGCGAGGCGTTCTCGTTCGCCAGCGCGTCGAGGCCTCGCTCCAGCGAATCAGCGAGCGCCTCGGCCTTCGGGGCCACGCCGACGAGCCCGCCGATGAGCCGAATCGTCTGCAGAATCTCGGCGAGTGAGCGCTGGTTGAAGAGCATCACCGGCACGCCGCGTCTGGCCAGCTCGGCGCCGAGCGTGGCCTGCAGGTCGGAGAAGCCGAGCACGAGGTCGGGCTTCAGCGCGACGATCTGCTCGAAGTCTGCGTCGAGAAAGCTCGACACCTTCGGCTTCTTGCGCGCCTCTGGCGGTCGAACGGTGAAGCCAGACACGCCGACGATGCGGTCGTCGAGGCCGAGTCGGTAGAGCGTCTCGGTCGTCTCTTCGGTGAGGCAGACGATGCGGGAGGGGTAGCGGGTCGTCACCCCGCCTTCTTGTTCGCCCGCTCGCGAAATTGCCACGAAGGCCGGGTCGTTCAGCGTGCATCCGCGCTGGGGTTTTCGTAGTCAGCCCCGGTGCGTCTGCTGTCGCTCTCGTGCGAGTCGTTTCGCAACCTCGGTCAGGTGTCGGTGACGCCGTCGGCGCGCACCACCATCGCCGTCGGCGAGAACGGGCAGGGCAAGACGAACCTGCTCGAGGCGCTCTACTACCTCGCGACGCTCAAGCCCCTGCGGGCCAACACGCTGAAGGAGCTCGTTCAGTTCGGCGCCGGCAAAGCGCGCGTGCAGGGGCGGTGGCTGCTCAATGGTGCAGAGCGCGACATCGCGGTCGAGGTCTCGCACGGCACGCGTACGGCGTTCGTCGATGGCAAACGCGCGGCCTCGCTCGAGTCGTACTTCGGCGGCGTGTCGGTGGTGGCGTTCACGCCCGACGACTTGAGCATCGTGAAGGGTGGGCCCGAGGGGCGGCGCACCTTCCTCGACCGCAGCGTGTTCAACCGCTTCCCCGCGTACCTGCAAGAGAGCCGCGAGTACGCGAAGGCGCTGAAGAGCCGGAACCGGTTGCTGAAAGAAGACGCTCCGCACTCGCACCTCACCGTGTGGGACGAGACGTTGTCGCGGGTCGGAGCGCGGCTGCTCGTGCGCCGGCGCGCGCTGCTGACCGAGGTGGTGCCGCGCGCGGTCGCGGCGTTCGCGCACATCGGCCGCATCGAGGCGAAGGCCACCTTCGTCTACGAGCCGTCACACCTCGACGTGCCGTTCGCGACGGCAACGGAGTCGGAGCTGCAGGCGGCGCTCTCGAAGGCGCTCGAGGCGCGGCTCGTGCGTGACGTGGAGCGAGGCCACACCTCGGTCGGCCCGCACGTCGACGACCTCGACGTCTCGCTCGGAGACCACGCGGCTCGCCAGTACGCGTCGCAGGGGCAGTCACGCGCGCTCGTGCTCGCGTGGAAGGTGGCGGAGATCGAGAACCTGAAAGAGACGAACGGGTTCTTGCCGATGCTGCTGCTCGACGACGTCTCGAGCGAGCTCGACCCCGAGCGCAACGCGTTCTTGATGCAGTACCTCGCCGACTCGGGTGCGCAGACGCTGCTGACGACGACCGACGCCGAGTTGGTGCGCCGCGCCGCCGGAGCCGAGACGACGTGGCTCAAGGTGAAGAGCGGCGTCGTCAGCCCCGCCTAGTCGAGCGCCCACGTCACCGACGCGATTCGCCACTGAAGCCCGTCGCGCACCATCGAGAACGCGTTCGTGCCCGAGCGCTGCATGGCCTTGGTGACGCGGTGCCGCACCGAGAACTGGCTCATCGCCAGCGCCAGCGAGCCGTTGCGCTCGATGAGGTAGCGCTGGTCTTCGAGCTCTTCGATCTCGGCGAAGGCGTCGCGAAGCCCAGCGAGCCACGAGTCGACCGTGTGCACGGTGATGGGGTCGACCGCGCGCACGAGCGTGGCGGTGGGCAGGAAGAGGGGTCGCAGCACCTCGACGTTCGCTGCCTGCAGGCCCACGTAGAGCGCGTCGACGAGTTCATGGGGCGATGCAGCCATGCGCGCACGGTAGCTGATTCAGGGAATATGGTTCGGCGAGATGAGCGACCGAACGTGCGTGACGTTGTTCGTGCCCGGAACGCCGAAGTCGTTGGCCGAGTGGAGGCGCGCGCTGGCGAAGAAGAAGCTGACCGTCTCGCGCGGGGTTCTCAGCGGGCTCGGGTTCGACGTGCAGGTCGAGTTCGTGAAGAACGACGGCTCGTTCGGCGGGGCGTTCTCGTTCGGCACGGTCGAGGCTGATCAGCTCGCGGAGATCGACGCAGCTCCGGGCGCGTTGGTGTTGTCGTTGCCGGTGGAGTTGCACCACGGGCGGAAGGTGGTCTCGAAGCTGGCGAAGGTGCTCGAGGCATGTGGAGCGCTCGCCATTCGAATCGAACAGTCGAAGCTGGGCTTCGCCATCGGGCGGTGGCGCGAGTTGATGGACGCGGATGACCCGTGGGCGCTCTATCGGCTCGCGGTGGTGATGCTGGGTGGTGGGGAGAACGTGACGACGTGTGGCATGCACGTGTTCTCGTTGCCCGATGCGCAGATGAACCTCGATGACGACACCGATGCTGCGGCGGCGAACGACTTCCTCGGGTCGTTGAACGTGTATCAACTCGCCGAGGATCCGCTGTTGCTCACGGGTCATCGGTTCGCGCCGGATCCCGAGACACCGCAGCGGGCGCTCGAGCGCTGGCCCGACGCGACGTACGACGCTGATCACGCGTGTCACAACCCGTTCGGGGTCTGGCGCGTCGGAGCACCGAACAGCCCGCCACACGGGCCGGATTCGCTGGCGTACGTGTTCATGCCCTCGCTCGCGGCGGTGCTGACTGCGGCGGAGAAGAAGGCGGGCAAGAAGCTCACGAAGAAGCAGGTCGAGACCATTCGCGATTCCTCCTCGTGTGTCGCGATGGAGCATCGTGAGGCGCAGCGAATGGAGCGCAAACGCGGCTACGCCGACCTCGAGCCCAGCCTCGCGTGGGAGCAGTGGCAGGTGCTGCGGAGTGTGATGCGGTGATCAGCCTCGTTATCGCGATGCTGCTGACGCAGCAGCCAGAGCGGAGGCTCGAGTTTCTCCCTCCCGACCTGGCTCTCGAAGGTGTGTTTCCTCAGCCGTGGCGCGAAGTCGTTGGGTCGCCCGAGTCGGTCACGCTCGAGGGACTGATTCCCATCGCGAAGCGGAGTCGCGAGGTCAAAGTCCGCTGGCGTCGGACGCTGATTGAAGAGCCGGAATCGGTGAAGGCGTTGCAGCGAGTGATTCTCGACGGTGAGTCGTACAAGATTCCTGGTGGCGGGTTTCAAGTCCTCAAGCTCTGCGGCCGACAGATCCCCAACCTGCGCGTGACCTTCACCAGTGCCGAACGCGTGGTCAGTGCCGACATCTGCTTCGACTGTGGGCGCATGCTGCTTCGCTTCGATGAGAAAGGTCGTCGAGTTCGGTCGGGCGGCTTCGACCTCGCACAACGAGGATGGCTCGATGCCTTCGCACCGCTCGTCCCAGACGATGACTACGTTGCCTGGAGCAAGCGACGGCGAGACGAGATCGACGCGCGAATC
>JAEUJR010000300.1 GCA_016793585.1 Archangium sp. | reverse complement strand
TCGCTGGTTCGAATCCAGTCGCCCCGACCATTTGAAGGCCCTGATTCTCGAGGCGAAAGCCAACGGAGTCAGGGCCTTCGTCTTTCGGGTTCTTTGGTGAGAGTCCTCTGGTGTTGGCGTTGTCGCATGGAGCTGCCCATGCTCGAACCTCACGAGTTCGAGGTGGCTCGTCGGCTGTACGCAGCCGCGCTCGAGTCTCCTGGTGACCTCGAGGCGCGGTTCGACGCACTTCGCGCCGAGTACCTGCGGGTGACCGGCTTCGAAGAGTCGAACCACAACGCGATCATGCACCACGCGGTCGAGCTGTACGGCCCGCCCTGTCTCTCGTGTGACAAGCCGCTTCGAACGCCAGAGGCGCGACAGTGTGCGGCATGTGGGGTCACGCGGTCGGGCTTCAAACTCCACTTCGGCACGCCCACTCGCGGTTGGCTCGACCTCCGTCTTCAAAGCGGGAAGGACGAAGTTTCGCTCGACGTCTCGTACGTTGCCGATGTCGTCAACGGCTCGCTCATCGCGCTGCTGGGCGTTCTCGAGGGCGCTCCGATAGCAGCGACTGGAATCTGCACCGAGCCGGAGTGGTACGAGCTTCGGTTCAGCCGGGTCGAGCAGCAGCGGCTGCGAGTCGAGCTCCTCGAGATCACGCGCAGCCCCATCGCTGGAACCGTTCGCGAACTGCGCTTCGCGCATGAGTCGCCTCCCGTCGAGATTGCCTCGGCACTCGCGCACGCGCTTCGGCAGTTCAGGGCGACGGCTCGGCCTGAGCACTGGCACGACTCCGTTCCGGCCAGGGAGCTGGGCATGCTCGAGGCTCGCATCACGAGAATGTTGGGGGATGTCGCGAATCCCTTCGGTGGGTGAGACTCGCTGCGTGCTCCCGTAGCGAGCGGCGCAGGCGGCCAGCGTTGATCGTCGTTGCGCTCGGTGCCATTCCGCTCACGCTCGGGCTCGCACATCTGTCGGGCTACGCGTCGATTCATCTCGCCAGGGGCGCGAGCTCAGCGGGGCTGGCGGCGATCGAGTTGGCTGCCGTCATCATCGGGGGCCTTCTGATCGTCGTCGGCGTGCGGCTCGCGCGCTGGGGCTCTGTCGACGCTTGATCGAACGCAATGGGGTGAGCCTTCGGCTGCACGCCTCGAGTGAGCCGCTTAGGGTTGATCGTGGGCACTCACGTCGAACAGATCCTCGCGTCGGCTTCGGCCGTGAAGCCTTTTCCGAAGGTCGCGCAGCAGGCACTGTCCCTGCTCGACGACCCGATGGTCAGCGCCGGCAAGTTGTCCGAGGTGATCTCTCTCGACGCGGGAGTCACGGCCGCGGTGCTCAAGGCGGCGAACTCGGCGGCGTTCGCACGTGCTCGGCGGGTCGACGACCTGAAGCAGGCGCTGGGGCTGCTCGGGAACTCACGCTTCCGTGAGCTCGTGTTCGCCTCCGCGTCGGCGCCGTTCCTCGCGGCGAGTCAGCCCGGCTACCACCTGACCGAAGGAAACCTCTGGAGGCACAGCGTCGCGACGTCGCTGCTTGCGGAACAACTCGCACGTGAGGCGAGGCTCGAGGTCGCGGGTGGGCTGTTGTTCACCGCCGGCCTGCTCCACGACCTCGGCAAATCGGTGCTGAACCAGTACGTCGAAGCGGCTGCTGGCGAGATTCAGCGCGTGGTGCACGAGCAGGGGAAGACGTTTCTCGAGGCTGAGCTGCAGGTGCTGGGCGTTCATCACGCAGAGCTCGGCGCCCGCCTCGCGGAGCGGTGGAACTTCAGCCCAGCCCTCGTCGAGCTGATTCGGTTTCATCACGAGCCGCACCTGAGGCCCGAATCGAAGCCGCTGGCCGCGCTGCACCTCGCCGCAGTGCTCTCGGAGCTCACCTTCGTCACCGGCGGCGTCGACGCGTTCGCGCAGAAGGGTGACGAGCGAAGCGTGAAGCTGCTCGGACTGCATCGGAAGGATCTCGAAGCCGCGGTCGCCGAGGTTCACTTCAAGCTCGCCCAGGCGGAGGCGTTGTTGTCGATGGCTCCGGTGAAGAGCTGATCGTCGCCCGGCCGACGAGCTGGAACTTCGTGCTTGTGAACGCGGGGCTCTTTCCGTGGAAGAGGCGCAGGCCAGTGAGGCACTCGTGCACCAAGCGCGGTGTCGTCTTGCGCTGTTCGGCAACCCCGTTGGCGGCGTCGGAGCCGGCAGCGACCTGCGGCAACGTCGGAGCGCTCGACCAGGCTCGGCCACCGAGGTCGCTCCCGTGCGCAGTCCCGGAGGTCGGAGATGTGTCGATGCACAGGCCAGACTCGTCGATGAGGACTCGGCGTCACCAGCGCTTTCTCCTCGAGCGCCTTGCGAAGTTCTTTCACCCGCTTGCTCATGACAGAAACAGCTTGGGCGAGTCGCAGACGCCAGCCAAGCTCCCCTCATGGACGCTGGTCCCTTCAAGCTCTCGTTTGCTCCTCCGACCTTCAACTCGCCCGCAGAGGAGCGCCAGCATCGCAAGCAGCGACTCGCCGCGACCTTTCGGCTCTTCTCGAAGTTCGGCTTCGACGAAGGCGTCGCCGGCCATGTCACGTGCCGCGACCCCGAACACCCCGACACCTTCTGGGTGAACCCGTTCGGCGTCGCCTTCAGCCGCATTCGCACCAGCGATCTCATTCGCGTCGATCACGAAGGCGAGACGGTCGAAGGCGAGCTGCCGGTGAACCGGGCCGCGTTCGTGATTCACTCCCGCGTTCATCACGCGCGCCCCGACGTGGTCGCCGCGGCCCACGCGCACTCGCTCCATGGCAAGGCGTTCTCGTCGCTTCATCGGTTGCTCTCTCCCATCACGCAAGACTCCTGCGCCTTCTACGAAGACCACGCGCTCTTCGAAGACTTCGGCGGCGTCGCGGTCGAGCTCGACGAAGGCCAGCGCATCGCTCAGGCGCTCGGCACGAAGAAGGCGGCGATTCTCGCGAACCATGGCCTGCTCACCGTTGGAGAGACCGTCGAAGCCGCAGCCTGGTGGTTCATCACCATGGAGCGCACCTGCCAGGCCGAGCTCCTCGCGCGCGCCGCAGGAGAGCCGAAGCTGATCAAAGAAGAAGCGGCCCAGCAGGCGTTTCTCATCACTGGAAATCCGCTCGCCGGCTGGTTCCAGTTCCAACCGCTGTGGCAGCGCATCGTTCACGAGCAGCCCGACCTGCTCGAGTGATCACTTTCGGCGGCGCCCACGAATGCGACTCAGCGCGACGGGCGTGATGCCGATGTACGACGCGATCTGATGCTGGGGAATGTGCTGCACCAGTGAGGGGAACTGCTCGCAGACGAGCCGGTACCGCTCCTCGGCCGTGAGCTGCAGAAACTCGTACTCGCGCTGCTCCTTGGCGACGAACTGCGCCTCGACGAAGCGGCGCATGAGGTGGGTGAGCTCGAGCGACGACTCGGCGGCTGCGTCGACCTCGGCCACCCGAAACACCAGCAGCTCGACCTTGGTCAGCGCCTCGATCGAGGTGCGTGAGGGCTTGCGCTGAATGATCTCGGCGTACGGGCCGCTCAGCTCGAGCGGCCCCCGAAAGGCCTTCACCGATTCGCGCCCCCGCGAGTCCGAGTAGTAGTGACGCAAGAGGCCCGACAGCACGATGCCGAATCGATCGGCCGCGTCGCCGGGCTGACTGAAGAACTGGCCCTTCGCGAGCGACTCGCGCGAGCCCATCGAAACGATCGTCGCCCACGTCTTCGCCGAGAGCGGCGCGATCGCGCTCAGCCGCTTGCGAATCGCAATCGCCTCCGAGTCCGTGAGCACCTTCACTTCTTAACCCGGGTTAACGCGCCCACCTCGGCTCCCGCGTACGAACACGCACATGCCGATCAACGTCTACGCCATCGCCACGCCGTTCGTGCTCGTGCTCATCGCGCTCGAGGTCGGCTTCTGCCTCAAGCGCAAGAACGGCTACTACGAGTTCCAGGACTCGGTCGCGAGCCTGGGCACCGCCATCATCAACCAGTGCGTGAACGTGCTCGTCGCCGTCATCTGGTACCCCGTTCTCGGTTGGCTCTCGACGCACGGGTTGTTCAAGATCGAAGCCTCGATTTGGACTGGTCTCGCGCTGTTCCTCGGCGTCGACTTCCTCTTCTACTGGTTCCACCGCTTCGGCCACCGCACCAACATCGGCTGGGCGGCGCACATGCCGCATCACTCGACCGAAGAGCTCAACTACGCCGTCGCGCTGCGCGCCTCGGTCACCCAGCGCTTCTTCTCGTTCTTCTTCTACTGGCCGCTCGCGTTCATCGGCTTCGACGCGCAGTGGGTGATCGGCATGGTCGCCTTCCACCTGGTGCTCCAGCTCATTCCGCACACGCGCGTCGTGCCGAAGCTGCCCGTGTGGATCGAGTCGTGGATGAACACCCCCAGCCACCACCGCGTGCACCACGCGCGCAACGATCGCTACCTCGACAAGAACTACGGCGGCTTCCTGATCGTCTGGGACAAGCTCTTCGGCAGTTTCGAGCCCGAGACCGAGGAATGCTCGTACGGCGTGACGAGCCCGCCCAACACGTGGGACCCGACCTTCATCAACTTTCAGGTGTGGCGCGAAGTCGTTCGTGATGCGTGGGAAGCGCCGAGCTTCTTCGACAAGCTGCGCATCTGGTTCATGCCGACGGGTTGGCGGCCGGCCGGCGTTCCCGAGCGGAAGAAGGGCGCCTGGCGAACGAAGGAGGGGAGGGAGCTCAAGTTCCAGTCGACCCCGCTCCCCGGCAGCAAGGGCTACCTCATCGCGCAGGTGATGATCGGCTTCGCGTTGATGGTGCTGGTGAGCAGCGAGAGGTCTCCGCTGGCGTGGTGGCTCAAGATCGTGCTCGCCGTGTTGCTCTGGGCCGCCGCGACCGCGTGGAGCGCGATGCTCGAATCGAAGCGCTGGGCCGTTCCGCTCGAGGTGGGTCGACTGCTCGCGACGGTCGTGCTCCTGGGGGCGCTCGCTGCCGTCGAGGTGTTGCCCGCGACTCCGGTCCTCGCGGCGAGCGTCGTGCTGCTCGGCTCTGCGGCGTGGGCGCTCTCGCTTCGACGCTCCGAGGGACGACTGCCCGAGCCTGCGTGAGCGCAGGTCTGATGCAGCGAAGGCGGTTCGAAGCATGGTAACGGTCGGCGCGTGCGCAGCTCGATCGAGCGAAGACGATCACGAACGCGTCAGGAGCTGATCGAAGCCACGCACGAGCTGATCCTGAAGCGAGGCATCGAGGGGCTGTCGCTTCGGCAGGTCGCCGCCGAAATGGACTACAGCGCAGGCGCGCTCTACGGCTACTTCGAGAACAAAGAGGCCCTGGTCGATGCGGTGCGTGCCCAGTGCTTCGAGCGCCTCAACACGTCGATGATGGAGCGCATCGCGGGCGCCGAAACGGCCAGTGACCAGCTCCGCCTCGGCGCGCTGGCGTATCTCGACTTCGCCCGCGCCCACCCCATCGACTACCACCTCATGTTTGGCGTCGGCCCTTCGGCGTCGACGCAGCACGAGAACCACGCGATCGCGCAGCGCGCCCTCCGCTTCATCGTCGATGGAGGCATCGCGCGAGGCGAGATCGTCGTCGACGGCCGCTACGACGGCGACACCATCGCGCATCACTGCTGGGCGACCGTGCATGGCCTCGCGATGCTCGAGTCGACGGTCGTTGCCGATCGCGCGCAGCAGCTCGAGCCGATGGCGCACGAGATCATCGCGCGGGTGATCAGCCTCTTCGTGCCCGCGAAGAAGAAGCGGCGTTAGAGCTCGGCGCCGAGCGCGGCGATGTCCTCTTCGGGCAGCGATACGTTGGCCTTGATCTTCTCGAGCAGGCTCTCGTCGCCCGTGTACTCCGCGGCGCAGCCTGGGTGCAGGTAACCAGGCCCCGTCGAGGTGAACGTGCCGGTGTCGACCTCCCGCTCGACGGCCACGCGCATGGTGCCTTTCTCGATGGCCTCGTCACACTGCAGACACTTCGAGCGGCCCGTCGAAGCGCGTTCCGCGTAGGGGTACGCAGCCTTCGGCCCGCCCGACTTGCCGCTGGCCTTCGGAGGCGCCGCGAGAATCGCCTCGATCTTGTCGCGGTCGGGAATCGCTCCCACGTAGCTGGTCATCGCCGCCTTCACCTTCGCCGGCACCTTGCCCGCCGCGCAGGCGAGGTGGTGCCAGAAGTAGCTGGTGCCGCCGTCGGAGCTGAACGTGTTGACGGTCTCCTCTCCGAACCGCAGCACGCCCTTGTCGATCTTCTGTCGGCAGGTACGGCAGCTCGCGCGGTTCGACTTCGACTCTTCGATGACGTCAGGCATGTGCTCCCTCCAAAGGCCGAGACCAAAGCGACAGAACCGCTTGAAAGCACTCGCTCAATTCGCGACCGATCTTTTTCGCGAACATCTGCATTCAGGTGCTTGACACTGTGATGTGCGCCCGGGTATACGCGGCGCCCCTTCGTTGCACGGCTCTGTGACAGCCCTCGGTTTTCT
>JAEUJR010000266.1 GCA_016793585.1 Archangium sp. | reverse complement strand
GCCGCGTGCCGTGGCTCGTGGAGCGGCGACCTCTCGGCGGCGGCTGACTCGGTTTGTGGCGCCGGGTTTCACGTCTGCACCAACACCGACACTGAACTCTCGCTGGTGCGCACGAGCGACGCCCTCTCGTTCCCCGGGTGTTTTGCGTACCGCGCGTCGAACGACGGCTTCGATGGCTGTGAGCCGCTCGAGTGCCAGGGCAACGCCGCGCGTGACGACGTCGCCGGCATGGGCCGAGGGTGTCTGCTCGTCTCGGGCGTGAGCCGTGCGCCATCGACGATTCCCGATGGTGGCAGCTCGTGTCTCTTTGACCGTGGGCGCATCGATGCGCAGTGTTGCGCGGTGTCGGTCAGCGTGCCCGGATCGAGCCGGTCTCCTGGTTGTCCGCAGCGCACGGAGGACGGCGTCGTGTGTTGCCGCAACTGAAGGCAGGCGCACTGACCTGGTGGTGTCGGTGAGCGTGCGCGGCGCTCGTGGTGTCCGCAGCGCGCGGTGCACCGGCCTCGTGCGGGTCACGCGTTGGAAAGTCGTGTTGCGCGCGTGCCCGGGGCTGTTGGTGTCGGCAGTGGCGGAGGGACAGCGTCGTGTGTTGGCGGCACTGAACCCGCTTCGTGCAGCGAACATCGGACGGCGACGCGCGCCACCGCGCCGACTCGTCGAGCACGTGGCTCGCACGATGAACCTGTACGGCATCGCCAGTCGTCGCGCTGGAAACCGGGGTGCGACGAACTGCTGGAGCGCACGTCTCCCCGCGGCCATCATGCCTGCATGACCGTCGCGGTGGTTCGTTCGTGCATCGTGGCGCTGGCGTTGGCGACGTCTGGTTGTACGCCTGCGCGGGTCTCGCGGCTGCCAACGAACTTCCACTGGGGCGTGGCGACGTCGGGCTTTCAGAGCGAGGGCTCGTTCCCCGACAGCAACTGGACTCGCTATGCCGAGCGCCACGAGCCGTATCGACAGAGCGTCGACTTCTACCATCGCTTCCCCGACGACCTCGCGCTCGCCGAAGGGCTGGGCGTGAACACGTTCCGGTTCTCCATCGAGTGGGCGCGCGTGATGCCGAAGCGCGGCGTCGTCGATGAAGCGGCGCTCGCGCACTACGACGAATTGTTCGCCGAGCTCGAGCGACGTCACCTGACGCCGATGGTGACGCTGCTGCACTTCGTGGTGCCGGGCTGGGTCGCCGACGCAGGAGGGCTCGAGCACGACGACATCGTCGAGGCGTACGCCGACTTCGTGAAGGTCGTGGCGCAGCGCTATCGCGGCCGGCACGCGTGGTGGGTTCCGTTGAACGAAGCGTCGGTCTTCCTGAACTTCGAGCGCCGCCACGGTGCGTGCCGTGACGAGCAGGTCGAGCGCGCGAAGGACCGGCTCGTCGCGATGCACGTGAAGGCCTACGAGCTGCTGCACGCGCTCGACCCCGGCGCGCCCGTCGCCAGCAATGTCGTGTGGGAGCCGTTCCCCGCGAGCCTCTTCGACGACTGGCTCTTCGAGCGCATTCGTGGGCACCTCGATTTCCTCGCCATCGACTACTACTACTCGCTCGCCTTCGACCTCTCGGTCGCGCACGCGGGCCGCGGCCAGTACTGGAAGGTGAAGTTCACGCCCGCGGCGTTGCTGACCGCGCTGCACGACTACCATCGCCGGGCGCCGACGCTGCCCGTGTACGTGGTGGAGAACGGCATGGCGACCGACGACGGCCGGCCACGCCCCGAGGGCTACACGCGCAGCCACCACCTGATGGACCACGTGTACTTCGTGCAGCGCGCGAGAGACGAAGGCATCGACGTGGTGGGCTTCAACGTGTGGTCGCTCACCGACAACTACGAGTGGGGCGACTACCGCAACCGCTTCGGGCTCTACACCGTCGATGTCGCGACCGATCCGTCGCTCACGCGCAAAGCGACCGACGCGGTGCCGACGTTGAGGCGGCTCGTCAAAGAGGGCGGCGTGCCCGAAGACTACGTGCCCGTGCTCCGGTGACGCGCGCGTCGTCGCTGTCTGTCGATTCCTCCTCGTGGCGTCGTGCCGTCGCCTTCGGCGCACGCGACCCAGGCCTCGACGCACTTCGTCTTCGACGCTGGCGGTGCAAACCGGTAGAGCACCCGCGCCTCGCCGTCCCTGGAGCCACACGACATGCGACGAATCGCCCTCGGCCTCACCGCCACTGCCCTCACCTTCGCCGGCTGCGCCAAAGAAGCCGTGAAAGAAGAGCCGAAGGTCACCACGCCTGCGCCTGCTCCGGCGGCGCCGCCTCCTGCCCCGAAGCCGACGTTCGACCGGCTCTCGCGCCTCGACTTCAACGTGCGCGCGCAGGAGCGCTTCCTTCCCTTCTTCTGGCGTGACGACAACGACGGCAACAAGGCGCTCGAGCCCGCCGAGCTCGCCGTGCTGTGGGGCCCGCAGAGCGCGCAGCGCTCCACCTTCGTCGACGAGAAGGGCGCGTTCACCCAGACCTTCATCGACGCGTACGAGGCGATGGTGAAGGGCTCCGACGACAAGAGCCTGCCCGCCGACGAGCAGAAGCGCCTCGGCCTCGTGCGCCTCGAGCTCTCGCAGGGCCGGCCCACGCTCGTCGAGACCGACCTCACGAAGGGCACCGACGAAGACCGGGCCATCATCAAGCACGTCTTCGCTGCGGCGAACGCCATCGAGCGTATTCACGGCAAGCAGCTGGGCACCGACACCATGGAGGCGAAGGACGCGGCGTCGAAGGCCCTCATCCACCGCAACCAGGGCCCGTTCTGCGTCGCGCCGAAGACCGAGAAGGACGAGGCGTGCACCGCCATCGCGCCGAAGCCGAAGCAGCTGTCGGGCCTGTACCCGGCCGCCGTGCAGGCCGACGCGAAGTTCTGCGACAAGCTCGCGAAGGAGAAGAACGCGAAGGACCTGATGGGCCACTTCTCGGTCGTCGTCGCCGATGGCGCGGGCTTCAAGGCCGTGCCGTACAGCGAGTTCTACAAGGCCGACATGGAGTCGGTCGCCACCTCGCTCGAGGCCGCTGCCAACGCCATCACCTCGCCGGGTGAAGCCGCGTTCCAGAAGTACCTGCGCGCGGCGGCGACATCGTTCCGCACCAACGACTGGGAGCCCGCGAACGAGGCCTGGGTCGCGATGGGCCCGACGAACTCGAAGTGGTACCTGCGCATCGCTCCCGACGAGGTCTATTACGAGCCGTGCGCGTGGAAGGCGGGCTTCGCCGTCAGCTTCGCGCGCATCAACCTCGACTCGCTGGCGTGGCAGCAGAAGCTCGAGCCCGTGAAGGCCGACATGGAGAAGGCCCTCGCGACGCTGGCGGGCCCTCCGTACAAAGCGCGTGACGTGAAGTTCAAGCTGCCCGACTTCATCGACATCGTGCTCAACGCCGGTGACGCCCGGCCCGCGCACGGCGCCACCATCGGCCAGTCGCTGCCGAACTGGGGCAAGGTCGCCGAGAAGGGCGGCCGCACGGTCGCGATGACGAACCTGTACACCGACCTCGACAGCCAGAAGGCGCTCGAGGCGCAGATGGCGTCGCTGTTCTGCAGCTCGCTCATGACGAAGGCCACCACCGACGCGAAGCCCGCCGTGATGAGCGTCGTGCTGCACGAGGCCGCGCACAACCTCGGCCCGAGCCACGAGTACAAGGTGAAGGGCAAAGAGGACGACGAGGTGTTCGGTGGCCCGCTCGCCTCGACGATGGAGGAGCTCAAGGCCCAGACGTCGGCGCTCTACTTCTCGCAGTGGCTCGTCACGAAGAACGTCATCACGCAGGCCGAGGCCGACGCTGCGGCGGTGCGCGACGTGGCGTGGGGCTTCGGCCACATCAGCCGCGGCATGTACACGGCCGACAACAAGCCGCGAAACTACAGCCACCTCGCGTCGATTCAGATGGGCACGCTCACCAAGGCCGGCGTGCTGGTGTTCAAGGCCGACGAGAAGGCCGCCAATGGCACCGACGTCGGCTGCTTCGACATCGACTTCGCCAAGTGGAAGCCGGCGGTCGACACGCTCGCCAAGCGCGTGCTGATGGCGAAGGGCAAGGGCGACAAGAAGGACGCCGAGGCGATGGTGGCCGAGTTCGTCGACGGCAAAGACGACTGGGCCAAGCGCCGCGAGCTCATCACCGAGCGGTGGCTGCGCGCGCCGAAGGCGACGTTCGTCTACGCGGTGAAGTGACCGTCACCGCAAGGTGAAGGAGTCGTCTCCGAAGGCCTGCGCCTCGGTGCCTGCCCAGAGTCGGGGCGGGTCGAGGTGCGGGCCTCCGATGGCGTCGAGGCCTTTGGCGACCGTCGTCACCATCGAGCCCGTGACGTCGTCTTTCGTCTCGGTGTTCGCGTCGTCGACGGCCTTTCGCAGGCTGTGGCCCTTCGTCCACCGCTTGAGGAACGCGCGGTAGAAGAGCGGCGCGACGTTGTTTCCGCGATGGCCAACGTGCGCGCGCACGCCGAGCGACAGCATCGCCGGGCCCTGCGCTGAACCACCCGCACCGGTGCTGTAGACGAGGCGCAGCTTCTGACGCACGGGTTCGTCGAGCGTTTCGAGCCACTGGTCGTATCTGTTGCCGTGCGAGAGGAAGAAGACGTCGATGGTGGCGTCGGTCTTCGCGCGGGCGCGAATCGCGTCGAGCAGCCGGGTTTCGCCATCGTCGGTCGGCGTCGCTTCGAGGTAGTCGACGTGCTCCCACGCGCTGCCGAAGGCCGAGAGCGTGTACTCGCGGCTGGCGACCATCTGGTAGCCGGGCACGTGGTCGCGGAAGAAGACCGCGCCGTGCGTCGTGGTGGGTGGCGTCGCCTGCGGGCACGCGCTGATCAACAGCAGCATGAGAGCGCAGCGGGCGAGCATCGACGGCGAACCGTAGCAGCGGGCGAGGGTTGACTCCCGGCAGCCGACTGCAACAGTTCGCTCGGTGCGACGACTGCTCCCCGTGCTGGTGCTCGTGCAGGCCTGCGCTCCCCCGACGTCGATGGTCGTCGAGTTCACCACCAACCTGCCGTGCCCCACGCAGCGCACCGCGCAGTACCTGGGCGTCGCGTTCGGCGGCAACGAAGAGGCGGTCGAGACGACCTTCACCGAGGTGTTCGACGGGCGGCAGTGCGACGACCAGACAGGCGTGCTCGGCACCTATGCGTTCCGGCCTGCGGCGAACGATCGCGAGCAGACCATCTTCCTCAGAGCGGCGTTGGCTCCCGCGGGCGACGTCGAGGCGTTCTGCAGCCCGAAGGAGTCGTCGTTCGATGCGCGTCGGTGTGTCATCGCGCGCCGGCGAATCAGGTTCACGCCGGGCGCGACGCTCCGGGTGCCGCTGCTCTTTCACGACTCGTGTCTCGGGAAGCCGTGTGACGTGAACGAGACCTGCGTCGTGGGCGGGCGCTGTGTCTCGAAGAATCTGATCACCCCGATGTGCCGCGCGAATGAGTCGTGTGTGGTCGAACTCGATGCGGGCGTCGGTGGTGGGAGTGCAGGCGGGGCGGGTGGAGGAGTCGCTGGTGGCGCTGCAAGTGGTGGATCCGCGGCTGGTGGAGCTGCCGGTGGCGGATCTTCGGCAGGTGGTGCCGCGGCTGGTGGATCCGCAGGTGGCGGATCCGTAGCGGGTGGAACTGCAGGTGGTGGAGCCGTAGCTGGTGGAACCGCGGGTGGTGGATCCGCAGCTGGTGGAACTGCGGGTGGTGGAACCGCAGCTGGTGGAACTGCGGGTGGTGGAACCGCAGGTGGTGGATCCCCAGGTGGTGGATCCGCAGGTGGTGGTTCCGCAGGTGGTGGTTCGGCAGGTGGTGGTTCCGCAGGTGGCGGATCCTCAGGTGGCGGATCCGTGGCTGGTGGAACTGCAGGTGGTGGTTCTGCAGGTGGTGGTTCTGCAGGTGGTGGAACCGCAGGTGGTGGAACCGCAGGTGGTGGAACCGCAGGTGGTGGATCCGCAGGTGGTGGTTCTGCAGGTGGTGGTTCTGCAGGTGGTGGTGCTGCAGGTGGTGGATCCGCAGCGGGCGGCTCGGCTGGTGGTGCTTCAGACGCGGGTGTTGCGCCTGACTGTGTCGTCTACCAGGGCCAGTTCTGTCAGGCGCCGGTGGCCGGCTGCTGTCTTCGCACGAACGTCGACGCGGGGCTGGGCATCTGCTCCACCTCGACCTGCGCTCCGTCGGGCACGTCGTCGGGCCTGCTGGTCGGTTGCATCGACAGCGCTGACTGTCTCAACCAACCGAAGAACTGCTGGGTGCGCAACAACACGACCGTCTGCCTCGGACCTGCGGCACCGACGAACAACACCGATCGCCGCTCGTGCAGCGCGAGCGAAGCGTGCACCAGCCTGCAGATGCCGAACTGCCAGCCAGACCGCGTGTTCCCCTTTCTCAGGACCTGTCAGTGCGACCCGCTCGTGCGCACGTGCCTCGCTGGTGACGTGTGTGTTCCTTCGACGCGCCAGTGTCTGCCGATGGGCGCTGCGGTCTTCCCGGGCGTGGAGTGTCAGCTCGCGCCGCCGGGCCAGGCGGGCGTGACGTGCATCGATGGCACGTTCTGTTGCCAGACGGCCGCGCCGATTCCGACCTGTGAGCCTGCGCTGGGCAGCTGCCCGGGCGTGACGGTGGGCTGTCGCAGCTCTTCTGATTGCAGCGCCGGCTCGTGGTGCACCTACGACAGGCTGACGTTCCCGCTCGTCGCTCGTTGTCTCAACGGCATCGAGGTGCGTGAGGCGTGCCGGCGAGGCGTCTCGAGCGCCCGCAACTGCGAAGGCGGCGGCCTCTGCACCGGCATCATCGACGCCGGCCCGGTGGACTTCGGGTTCTGCGAGTAGGCGTCAGAACGCGAGCTGCGGCAGCAACGACGGCGCAATCGGAGGTTCGCTCGAGTTCAGCGTGCCGCGCATCGCCGGGCGTTCGATGGTCCACGCTGCGGCGACGCCGACTCCGGCTGCGACGACGACGCCGAGCGCCGCCCAGAAGTACCAGCGCTCGTACAACCGCGGCTCCCGCACCAGGCCCACGTCGACGAGCCGCAGCTCTCCTGCCTTCACGAGCACCGAGGTGAACGCGGGCAGGAAGCCCTCCTTCGTGAGCCGAACCTGATGCGTTCCCGGCGCGACCACCACGTCGAGCGGAACATTCCCGCTCTCGGAGTCGTCGACCGACGCCAGCGCGCCGCCCTCGGCCGAGCTCACCCGCAGCACGGCCTTCGTCTCTTTCGAGTCGAGCCGCACCTCGAGGTGCACGTCCTGCCGGCCCGTCAGCGTCACGCTGCGCGAGAAGGGAAAGAACCGCGCGTCGTCGACGGTGAGCAACGCCGGTTTGCCCGAGCTCACCGAGATGGGCTGCGGCAAGGGCGAGCGGCCGAGAATGCGCTCTCCCAGCCGCACCTCGACGCCGTCGATGGGCACCACGATGAACAGGCGCGTCACCCGCTCGCGATACGTGGCCAGCAGCTCGTCGAGCGCCGGCACCCGCGCGCGCACCACGTCTTCCGCTTCGAGCGAGAAGCGCTCCAGCAACGCCAGGGCCTGTGGGAACTGCTCGAGCCGCTCGTGGCAGCGGGCGCGGTTGAAGAGCAGCACCGACGACGGCGCCAACGCGTACGCCTCTTCGTACGCTGCCAACGCCTCTCCAGGCCGGCCCGAGTCGAGCGCGGCGTCGCCCTTCAGCTTCGCCACCCGCGCGGCCTCGGCCTTCGCGGCGGCCTCTGCGACCGCAGGGTCGACCGGCGGCTTCGTCGGCTTCTTCGGCGCTGCAAAGGCGACGGCTCCACAGCAGAGCCACAGCGCGAGCAGCCGGGTCACGTCGTTCGGGTTCACAGATGGTCGGGATTCTTGTCGACGGGTCGAGGCCGCGACTTTGGCACGACACGGGTCGGTTTCGGCGAGGGTGAAGGCACCGGCTCCACGGCGGGCGCAGGCTCGACGGCCTTCACCGGAGCGGGCTCGGGCAACGCGACCGGAGTGGCCTCGACGGCCTTCATTGGAGCGGGCTCGGGTAACGCGACGGGAGCCGGCGCGGGTGGCGCTGTCACCTCGGGTGAGGGCCGGTCACGCATGGCCAGCACGCCGCCGCCCAGCGCGAGCACGGCGCCCAGCGCGACGCCGATGACGACTCCGCGAGACCGGGGCATGGCCTGCTCGATGACCTGCGCGGTCTCACCGGCAGCTGGCGTCGCCTGGTGGCGAAGGTTCGTCGTCACGGTGGCGACGGGCGTCGCCATCGGCCGGCTGTCGGGCACCACCGGCAGGGTGGGCGCCGCGGAGGGGTCGGCTTCGCAGAACGGGCGCAGCTCCTCGGCGAACCGTCTCAGGTCGGGCGTTCGCGTCGCCTGGGGGCGCAGCGCGCGCGCGATGGCAGCCCACAGCCCCGGCGGCACGTCGATGCCTCGCTGCGAGAGCGGCTGCGGAGCGCCCTGAATCACCGCCATCAGGTACTGACTGAAGCTGGTGCCCTCGAAGGGGAACTTCGCCGAGAGCAGCTGGTACAGCGTCACCGCCATCGCCCACACGTCACAGCGGTGGTCGAACGGCTCGCCCTGAATCTGCTCGGGTGAGAGGTAGTTGATGGTGCCGACGATGGCGTCTCCGGTGAGCATGCGCGCGTCGTCTTCGCGGCGGCGGGCGACACCGAAGTCGACGATGCGAATCGTCTGCTCGCGCGTGAGCATGATGTTCGCGGGCTTCACGTCGCGGTGAATGATCTGCCGGTCATGCGCGGCGGCGAGCGCGAGTGACGCCTCGACGACCCAGCGCACGCGCTCGTGCATCGGCGTCTCGGGGTGCGCGCGGAGCACGGCGTCGAGCGACTGCCCGTCGATGAACTCCATGACGATGAAGGGCAGCCCGTCGTCGTTGGTGTCGACGTCGAAGATTCGGCAGACGCCAGGGTGATGGAGGGCGGCCAGCGCCCGCGCCTCGCGCAGAAAACGCTCGACCGCCGAAGCCGAGTCGAGCGACTGCGCCGTCATCAGCTTCACCGCGACGGGTTGGTCGAGCAGGTCGTGATGCGAGAGGTACACCGCGCCCATGCCGCCCTGACCGAGCTTTCGCAGCAGCCGGTACTTCCCCTTCAGCGGGCGGGTGGAGTCGTCGACGGCGGCCATGGGTGAACGACTCTAGGGAGGTTGTCGCGACGCTGGCGAGCCTCCGATGGCTCCTACTCGGGAGCCCCACGCTCAGCGCGCCACTGGCTCGGTGACTGGCCCGTCCACCGGGTGAAGGCGTGCGAGAAGGCCGCGGCGTCGGCGAACCCCAGCCGCGCTGCAATCTCCTTGATGGCCCGGCCGCCGACGAGCATCGCCTCCGCGCGGGCGCGGCGCTCCTGGTCGAGCAGCTCGCTGTAACTGGTGCCCTCGGCGCTCAGGCGGCGCTTGAGGGTGCGGGCGCTCATCGAGAGCCGCTGGGCCACCAGGTCGACCTCGAGCACGCCGTCGGCCAGCACCAGGCTGCGAACCCTCGCTGCCACCCGGCTCGTCTCGCTCAACGCGGCGAGCTCACGTTCACACTGCTCCTCGGCGAGGCGTTGGGCCGCGGGGTCGGCCAGCTGCAGCTTCGCGTCGAGGTGGGCCGCGTCGAAGACGAGGCGATGGGCCGGCTTGCCGAAGACGAGGCGCTCGAGCCGGGGCGAGCTCATTCGCTCCAGCCAGTCGGGCTTCGGCAGCGCCAGCTCGATGCGCCCGGCGAGCACCTGCCCGGTGAGCGCCTGGCCCAGCGTCGACAAGCCGACGGCCAGCGCGAGAATGATGACGTCGCGCGCCGAGCCCAGGTCTTCGTGCTCGTCGATGGTGACGAAGGCCGTCGCGCCCTCCACCGTGAGCCGGTAACGCAGCGCCGAGGTGCGGGTCGCCATGAAGCGCTCGCCCAGGCGCAACGCGTCGCCGATGGTGCTGGCCGTCAACACCGCGAAGCCGAGGTAGCCGTGCCACGACGCACGCATCGCGAGGCCGAGGTAGACGCCCAGGCCCGGCTCTCCGGTCAGCAGCCGCGCGCGCTCGATGAGGGCGATGACTCGCGGCAGCTCGAGCCGCAGCGACCCGTCACGCACGTCGTCGAGCTCGAGGTCGAACGGCTCGAGCAGCTCCTCAGCGTCGACGCCGAAGCGCGCCGCGACGTCGACGAGATGGCCGGCATACACGGCGGGGAACACGCCGACTGCTTACCCGAACGCTGGCCCACGAAGACAACAGGTTGGCACCCGCGCACATGCCCGCTCTGTGATGAAGACTCGGTGAGCTCCATCGACGTTCGCGACCTGCGGTTCGACCTCTCCACCGTGCCGCGCGACTGGCACCCACGCGGCGCCGCGGTCACCGCCTTCTGGGACCAGTTCTCGGTCTTCTTCCCCGTCGGAGAGGCCTTCTTCGTGCGCTCGGTGCGCCACTTCCTGCCGCAGCTGTCGGACGAGACGCTGCGCGCCGACGTGGCCGCCTTCTGCGCGCAGGAGGGCCA
>JAEUJR010000230.1 GCA_016793585.1 Archangium sp. | reverse complement strand
GGAGACGAGCGCGTGACGTGGGACGAGATCGCTCCGCCGATGGTGAGCCGCCGCGACTACGTGATGCGCAGCGTGCGCTCGCACAGTCCCGGCAAATGCCGCATCGACTTCGATGCCTTCGACGACCCGGCGCACCCTCCGCGTGAGGGCGTGGTGCGGCTCTCGGCGTTGCGCGGCAGCTTCAGCTTCGAGGTCGTCGGAGCACGCGTTCGCGTCGAACACCGCGTCCACATGGATCCCGGTGGCTTGCTCGCTCCATTCGTCGTCGAGCGCGCACGTGAGCGCATGAGCCTCGCGTGGATGAAGCGGCTGCTCTCGAAGTGACGCAGCTCAGGGAATGGCAGCGGAGCAGAAGCCCAGCGTGCTCTTGCAGAGCCCGTTGACGCAGAAGAGGTCGCCGCACTCGAGATCGGTGGTGCACGACCTGGGAACGCAGATGGCTCCTGCCGGGCTCATGACGCAGGTGAAGCCGCCCGCGCAGGGAACGGTGCCACAGCGAACCTCTTCGCAGCGCTTCGTGTTCGCGTTGCACACCTGACCGTCGCCGCAGGGGTTGTTCGCCGAGCAGCCAGGCAGACAGTCGCTCTGACCGCTGCAGGCACAGTCGCGTGGCTTGCAGATGTTGCCCGTCGTCGCGGGGTCGCATTGAGCATCGGTGCTGCACGTCGAGGGCGCGTTGTTGCAGATGCCGCAGCGCACGGTGTTGCTGTCGACGCACATGTCGGGGCGGCTGCAGGCCGCGTCGTTCGCACAGCACGCGGGCTGAGCGCAGCCGAGGGGAGGACAGCCGAAGGGCGCGGCCGTCTTCAACCGGCATTGCTCGTAGCGGGGGCGGCAGGTGCACAAGAAGCAGTAGTCGGAGGTGCACAGCGGGTTCAGTCGGCAGGCGCTGTCAGTCAGGCCGCGACAGGGATCGGCGGCACCTCCGCCAGCAGCGCCACCCGCCCGTGAACCACCACCGCCGTTTCCACCAGCCGCAGCACCGCCCGCTGATGCACCACCCGCTGATGCACCACCCGCCGTCGCGCCACCAGCGGTTCCACCCGCCGTGCCGCCTCCGCCCGACAGCCCGCCACCGGTACCGCCGCCATCTTTCGAGTCATCGAGCAGGGCCGCGCGGCCGCAGGCTGCAAGGGCCAGCACGAACAGAATGGTGCCGAGTCTCATGCGCGCGCGAGATTCAGGCCGCGTGCCATCTTCAGGAGCGCGTCTCCACCCGAGTTCCAGGCACTTCGGTCCGCGTATTCGGCATCGACTCGCGAAATTCTGACGATCGACCTGCGTGACTGTCGCGTTCAGGGCAGCACCCGAACGTCCTCGAGACGTTCTGGTACCCGAGTCCGCATCTCTCGACACCGTGACGGTGAGCAGCCCTGGTTGCGGAGAATCGCTCTCGTGCAAGGACTCTTCGACGGCACCGTCGCGGGGAAGATGGTGCAGGTCTCTCTCGCGTCGAAGGAGGCCGTGCTCTGCAGCGTCGCGAGCGCCACGTGGACCGCGAACTGAGATTCAGAAGAGTGAGAGCTGCGGCACGACGCGTGGTGGGCGCTGAAACGTCTCCACGCGTTTCCACTCGTCTTCGCGGTTGAAGCCCAGGCGCTTGGTCGTCACGTCGAACACCTGACCAATCGCCTCGGCGTACTGCCCTTCACCGCGCCCGCGCACGCCGTAGCGCGCGTCGTAGAGCTTTCCGTTTCTGGTCTCCCGCACCCGGTGGAGGATCTTCTCGGCGCGGAGGGGCAGGGCGGCGCGAATGCGCGACTCGAAGACCTCTTTCACGTGACCGGGTAGGCGGAGCAGCACGTAGCCCGCGCTCTTCGCTCCGGCGTTCCACGCAGCCTCGAGCACTTCGCCCATGCCCTCGTCGGACACGCCGGGAATGATCGGCGCCACCATCACCCCGACGGGAATGCCGGCCTTCGCGAGCGTCTCGATGGTCTGCATTCTGCGCTGGGGCGTCGCGACGCCGGGCTCGATGCCGCGCGCGAGCTCTTTGTCCCAGATGGGAATCGAGATCGCCACGTGCACCGACGCGTCACGGTTGAGCTGCTGGAGCACGTCGAGATCGCGCTCGATGAGCGGCGCCTTGGTGACGATCGAGACGGGGTTCTTGTACTCGGCGCAGACCTCGAGACAGCCGCGGGTCAGTCGCAGCGACGCCTCGAGCGGCTGAAAGCAGTCGGT
>JAEUJR010000224.1 GCA_016793585.1 Archangium sp. | reverse complement strand
CGAACCCACCTTCAGGGCCGATGACGAGCGCGAGCGGCTGATCAGTGGGCAGTGCCTCGAGCGCGCGGGAGAGCGGCAGCGCCTTCTCGGCTTCGTCGAGCACGAGCACCGTCGTTCCTGGCAGCGAGAGCGCGTCGAGCGAACACGGCTGCAGAATGTCGGGCACGTCGGCGCGGCCACACTGTCTGGCGGCCTCCTCGACGATGCGGCGCCAGCGCTCGAGCTTCTTCTCTTCTTTCCCCTCGAGCTTCACGATGCTGCGTCGCGCGGCGGCGGGCAGAAACGCACTCGCGCCCAGCTCCGTGCCTTTCTGCAGCACGAGCTCGAGCTTGTCGGCCTTGGGCAAGCCCTGAACGATGGTGACGCGGCGAGGTGCAGGCATGGCCCGGGCGACGCCCAGCTCGAGCGTGAGCGCGCTCTCCTTCAGGTCGACGACCTTCGCGTCGAACGCCTTGCCGTGACCGTCGAACACCTCGATGGCGTCGCCTGCCTTCACGCGCAGCACGACGGCCAAATGGTGAAACGCCGGCCCCGTCAGCTCGAGCGCTCCCTGCGCCGCGCCGGGAACGAAGACGCGCTTCATGCCCTGGCCAGGTCGAGACGAATCCACTCGCCTTCGATGACTTCACCCACGCTCACGAGCCCGCGCGACAGGTACGCCTGCTTCACCTCGTCGGCCTGATGCACGAGCACGCCAGCCATCACGAGGCGGTGCTTCACCTTCGGAGCGATGAGCGGCGCGAGCGCGATGAGCGTGTTCGCGAGAATGTTGGCGAGCACGAGGTCGAACGTTCCGGGAATCTGCTCGAGCGTCTTCTCCGACAGCTCGATGCCCGTCAGCCCGTTCTCTTCGGCGCACTCCTTCGCGAGCTCGACCGAGATGGGGTCGTTGTCGACGGCGATGGTGAGCCCGCTGCCGAGCTTCTTCGCCGCGAACGCGAGCACGCCGGTGCCCGTGCCGACGTCGAGCACCGAGCAGCCAGCGTGCGTCTTCATGAACTCGTCGACCGCCGCGAGACACAGCGACGTCGTCGGGTGGTCGCCGGTGCCGAACGCCATCTTCGGCTCGATGAAGAGACACACCTTGTCGGCGGGCGCGGTCGCTTTTTCCCACGGCGGGCCGACCCACAAGCGGCCGACGGTCACCGACTTGATGCGCTCACGCCAGGCGACGCTCCAGTCCTGCTCGATGACGGGCTCGACGACGATGGCGGCCTGGGGAAGGTGCTCCTTCACCGCGGCGACCGCTTCGTCGGCGTTCGCCTGGTCGTCGTAGAAGGCGACGATGATGGCGTCGCCCTTCTTCGGAGCGCGCACGTCGGGCAATGGCGGCGTGCTGCCGTCACGCACCTCGAGGCCAGCAGCGCCAGCCTCGGTGAGCACGGTTTGAATCCACTCCGACTCGGCTTCGGGAACGTCGACGGTCACGGACAGCCAGGACATGGCCGCCCCATACCTTCAAACGCGCGGCTGCGTCACTTCGCGGCGAGCGACAGGCACGCCTTCATCACGGCATCGCGCGCGGCCTTGCTCGACTCGTTGCGCGAACACTCGATGACGGTGGCGCCGACCTTCTTGCGCACGACCGCCCCGTACAGCGGCGACTTGTCCATCATGCTCTCGCCTTCGAACTCGAACACCCAGCCGTCGGCCGTCTTCTCGTTCTTCGAAAACGCCTTGAAGCCGTTCGTCATCTTCTTCACCTCGTCGACGGCGGCTTCGTACGTCGAGGGGTACGCGTCGGTGACCGTGTTCACCATCACCGTGTACGAGTAGTCCTCGGGCGCGACGGAGTAGTTGGTGCCATCGGCCGACGAGTCTTCGGCCTTCGAGCCTGCGGGCATCTCGATCTTGGCGTTCAGCTTCTCGAGCACCACCCACGACGGCGCGGCGGCGGCAGGCTTCGCGGCTTCGACCGGCTTCGGTGCTTCGGCGGCGGGCGCTGCCTTCGGAGCGTCGGCAGCAGGCGCGTCCTTCTTGCAGCCAACGAGGAACGACGAGGCGACCACGGCGGCGATGATGACGTGCTTCATGAGAAAGAGCCCTCCCGGCTCGGTGTGTGTGAAACGTGGGACCCACGGAGGGCGGCGCGAGTGCAGCTTCTCAGTGGTTTCGTTCACAGACGCCACGAGCCGCAGCGGCTTTGCGTCAGTACCCGTCCGACGACGAGGGCACGAACCCGGGCACCTCGCGAAAGAGGCCCGTCGGCCGGTAGGTGACGACAGGCGCTTCAGGTACGAAGCGCTCGACGAAGGCCTCTCGGCACGGCACTCCTGGCGCGGTGTCGGCGACGAGCGATTGCGCCAGGGCTTCGAACTGCGCGCGGCGCTCGAGGCTCGGGTGCGTCATCAGCAGCACCGCCATCGAGAAGCGAAAGTCAGACGAGGCCCCGTCGAGGGGGCGGCTGCGCTCGATGGGCGCCACGAGCCGCTCTCCATTCGCGTCGACGAGCGTGACGACACCAAGCGACCCACCCCAGCGAAGCGACTGGTCGACCTCGAGGAACAGGCTGCGTGATGCGCCGGTCGTCAGCGCTGCGAACTGCACCCGCAACGGCACGCCCGGAGCACGCCAGCGAAAATCCGTCTGGGGCCGCCAGCCCGTCGTCTCGCTGTCGAAGAAGGTGATAGTCGCCTCGGCGAACGGAGGCACCGCCTGGGTTCGGCTCGCCTGCACCGTCACGCGCACCAGCGTCGCGCCCCACGAGAGGGGAGAGGGCGCCGCTTCGGTCTCGATGCGCAGCGCCCCCTGCGCCGGCCCAGCGACGTCGGAGGGGAACGCGTTCACCCAGCCGAGCACGTCTTCGCGGCCAGACTCCGTTCTCAGCAACTCGGAGCCGTCACGCACCACGACGACGTCGGGCGGCACCTCGGTTCGTACGCGCTCCGGTTCGGGAACGGTCGTCACCACGGCAGCGAGCGCGAGGCCGACGACCGAGAGCGCCCACATCGCCACCGTCGCGCGGGTCATGTCCGTTGCTCCTTTGCCGCGCCGTTCGAAATACCCTGCACCCGATGCTCGACGCCTACTTTCGCCGACTTGGTTACGCCGGCGGCACTGCTCCCACCCGACTCACCCTCGATGCACTCTGCGCCGCACACGTGCAGACGATTCCCTTCGAGAACCTCGACGTGCTGCTGGGGCGTGGAATCGACCTCTCGGACGAAGCGGTCGACCGCAAGCTGCTGCACGCGGGCCGGGGCGGGTACTGCTTCGAACACAACACCCTGTTCGCGCGCGTGCTCACGGCGCTCGGGTTTCAGACTCAGCTCGTCAGCGCTCGCGTTCGTCTGCAGCGGCCTCGCGACTTCACGCCGCCCCGCACGCACGTCTTCAACATCGTCACCCTCGACGGTGAACGGCTCGTCGCTGACGTGGGCGTGGGTGGTCTGTCTCCGACGGCTTCGTTTCGCCTCGACACCGACGACGAGCAGCCGACCCCACACGAGCCGCGCCGCCTCGTGCGCGAGAATGGGCTGCTCTTTCACCAGGTGAAGCTCGGTGAGACCTGGGCCGACGTCTGGGAGTCGACGCTGGAGCCGATGCCGCCCATCGACCGCGAGGTCGCCAACTGGTTCACGAGCGCCCACCCGCAGTCGCACTTCCGCAACCGGTTGCTCGCGGCGCGCGCACTGCCTGACGGTGGGCGAGTCACCTTGCTCAATCGAGAGCTCACGCTTCGAACCCGCAGCGGCGTCGAGACGACGATGATTCCGACGCCCGACGCGCTGCTCGACGTGCTCGCGACCCATTTCTCGCTCCAGTTTCCGCGCGGCACCCGCTTCGAGGGCCCGCCGTTCGCGTGGGACGACGTCAGTACTGGTAGTTCGACGCCGACGGCGCGTTGACGAGCCCTTCACCCGAGAGCGCGCGGTTCAGCAGCGAGACGAACTCACGACGCTCGGGCCAGTCAGACGCCGCGGTCTCGGCCAGCGCCTTCGCCTCACGGAGCGACACCCCCGCGTGCGCATTGCCGCGCAGCACGTCGGCCGCCATCGCCACGGCCGTCGCGAACCGGAAGTCGGCCGTCGCTTCGTTCACGGTGCGGGCCAGCACGCTCTGCGGCACGCGCGTCGCGAGTTCGAACGGCTGCTCGTTCGCCGGCTGCTTCCCACGCACCGAGATGGTGCCCAGCGCGCCCGCGTTGCCCGTCAGCTCGAGCTCGTACAGCGCCGTCACCGTGTGGCCCGCGTGCAGCTCGCCACCGTCGACGGCGTCGTTGCGAAAGTCCTCGTCGCGCACGTCGCGGTTCTCGTAGCCGAGCAGGCGATAGCGGCGCACCACCTGCTGGTCGAAGGCCACCTGCACCTTCACGTCCTTCGAGATGACCTGCAGCAGCGAGGGCAGGTTCGACTGGCCGAAGACGCGCTCCAGCTCGGCGGCGCTGTCGATGTACAGGCTCTGGCCGTTGCCCTTGTCGGCGAGCTGCTCGAGCGCGTGGTCGCGGTAGTTGCCCATGCCGAAGCCCACCGTGGTGAGCGTCACGCCGTCGTGCACGAAGTTCTGCACGCTCGAGAGAATCGTGGCGGGGCTGGTCGCGCCGATGTTCGCGTCGCCGTCGGTGAAGACGAGCACGCGCGACTCCACGCCGGGTCGCACGCCCTTCACGGCCTCGCGGTAGGCGAGCACCATGCCGCTCTCCATCGCGGTGCCGCCGCCGCTCGAGAGCCCGTCGATGACGCGGTGAATGACGCCCTTCTCGTCGGCGTTCGTCGCGCGCAGGCGCAGGCTCGTCTCACCGGCGTAGGTCGCGATGGCCACCGTGTCGCGTTCGTCGAGCCCATCGACCAGCAGGTGCATCGACTGCTTCGCGAGCTCCAACCGGTCGGGGCCCGTCATGCTGCCCGAGGTGTCGACGAGGAAGACGAGGTTCGCTGGCTTGCGCTCGTCGTTGCCAAAGCGGCGGCCCTGCAGCGAGACCTTCAGCAGCGTGCGGCCAGCCGTGAAGGGAGACGGCGCGCCTTCGGCGTGAATGGCCCAGGGCGCGTTCTTCGGAGCCTCGAGGTGGTACCGAAACGCGTTCACCCACTCCTCGACGCGCACGGTGGAGGGCTCGACCCGCAGCCCACCCTGAAGTTGCCGCCGCGCGTACGTGTACGAGGCGGTGTCGACGTCGATGGCGAAGGTCGAGAGCGCGTCGTGGTCGGCCGTGACGAGCTGGTTGGGCGCCGCCGTGGGTTGAGGCGGCGCCGGCGCGTACCCTGCGCCGCCGTACTCCGACGCGCCGAACGCCTTCAGTGACTTCTTCGTGTCGAGCCCCGCCGCGCGAAACGTCGGCGTCGCTGGAGTGACGAGCGTGTCTCCCGCGAGCCCATTGGCGCTGGCACCGAACAGCCGCCTCAGGTTGTCGCCGAACAGCGACAACCCTGCGAGCACGACGACCGCCGTGAGCCAGCTGCCCGTCACCCACTTCATCCACGAGTTGGTCATTTTCATACCGGCATTGTCGTGAGGCCGCGGCCACTCGTCTTTCGGGCAACGGGAGGTCCTCCCGATGACGGTCGGTCATCTGACGGATGCGAGGCGGGCTACAGTGGCCCGCGTGCGTGCGCTCTTCGTCATCGTCGGCTTCGTGTCACTCTCGTGTGTTGGCCCCGAAGCGCCCGACGTCGCCGTGTGCCGCGACATCATCACGCGCGTCTGCCTCGGCCCCATCTGCGAGCCGGTCACCACGAAGCTCGGCGTCGACGCGACGAACTGTGAAGCGACGCTGCTGATGAAGTCGGGGTGTGGCGACGAGAGCTTCGCCTTCACGTCGCCGACGCGCGCGCAGGTGCTCGACTGCCGGGTGCCGCTGCTGCGTCAGGGCGCCTCGCAGAAGGTGAAGGCGTCGTGCGCCGACGTCGCCGAGGTCTTCACCGATTGCCCCGACCTCGTGCGTTTCCTGGGAGGCTCACGATGAAGCGCGCGCTGCTCTGCTTCTGCGCCGGGCTCGCGGCCTGTGCGCCCATCGAGAAGACGGTGCGCACCGAGCGTGGGCCGCTGCTTCGCTCATTCACGCGGCCACTGGTGGTCGAAGGCGGGCTGCGCGCCGAGGTGCAGGTGGCCTGGCCGAAGCTCGAGGTGCAGCTGAAGGCGCATGACGTCTGCCGTGAGCTGTCGGTCGACGAGTACGCCGAGGAGCGCATCACCGAGCGCTCGGCTCCTGCGGCAGGCGCGGCGTTCTCGACCGGCGTCGCCACCACGCTCGCGTCGGCGGCGTTGTTCGGCATCTCATTTCTGCTCAGCAACTCACCCGACACCACCGTCATCGACACCACCGGCCGCTTCGGCCCGCCGCCCCGCACCATCATGCAGGGCTGGTCCATCGTCGCGCTCGCCATCGGCCTGCCCGCCCTCGCCGTCGGCGGCATCGCGTTTCTGCGCACGGGAGAAGACGTCGAGCAGCAGCGCGTCGAGCAGGAGACCGGCCAGAAAGACACCGTCTGCAACGTTCGCAACGCGACGGGAGCGGTTCGGTTCATCGGCGCGCGGGGTGAGGTGGCCGTCGCGGCGCTGGTGGATGGCGCGGGCAGCGTCGACGCGAGCGCGTTCAAGGGGGCTCCAGAAGACCTCATGCTCGCCGACAAGGCCGTCACGCTCGACGAGCCCGGGGTGCTCACGCTCGGCGCCTTCGCTGCGTGCGTGCAGCTCGAGGCCGAAGGCGCACGCGCGCCCGAGTCGCTGGGTGACGGCGCGCTGCTGGCCCGCGTCGACCGCATGAAGAACTGCCGCCAGGTTCGGGGTGACGGGCTCGCCGAGCAGCTGACGGCCGCCGAGGCTGAGGTCTCCCGCCGCCGCCAGACGGGCACCCCCGGCGCCTTCGCTCCCGGGCCGTCGGTCGCTTCCTTCGAAGAGGCCGTCTCGGCCTACGCCCCCAGGCTCACCTTCAAGGCCGGCTCGGCCGACCTCGCGAAGCTCGACACGCCCGACACGCTCAACGGGCAAGCCGTCTTCATGCAGGGCGTCGTCTCGTCAGGGCTGGCCGAGAACATCGGGGTGCTGCAGCTCGGCGCGCGTGAGGTGTTCGTCTTCATCCCTCCCAGACGCTCGTGGAGCGGCGACTTTGGCAACGGCGCCCGGGTCGAGGCCGTGGCGGTGATGGCCGGCTGGCAAACGGTGGGTGACAAGACCCTGCCGCTCGCCCGCCTGGTGTGGATGCGCACGGCCTTCTGAAGGCGCACAACACTTCTTCAAATTCGTCAGCGTGACCGCAACCCGTTGGATCTGCTCTGTCTGATCACGGCGGCGCGGTGCCGGCGCACGCCTGCCCAAACGTTTTGTTGAGGGTTGGTTAGTCATTCGCTACTAACGAATGGCGTTCGGAAGTATCGACTAACCAACTCACTCATGGCCCGCCCTCGCACCATCACCGACGAGCAGATTCTCGGCACGATGCGCTCGTCGGTGCTCGAGCATGGGCCTGCGGTCTCGCTCGACCTCGTCGCCGAGAAGCTGGGTGTCACCGGCCCCGCGCTGCTCAAGCGCTTCGGCTCGCGCCAGAAGCTGATGATCGAGGCGCTCAAGCCGCCCGAGATTCCGACCTGGGTCGAGCAGCACCGCGCCCTCGATGGCCGCCCGCTGCAGGAGCAGCTCGAGTCACTCTTCACCGACATCTGGGAGTTCTTCTCCGAGGC